>NZ_DATHKG010000017.1:0-118589 GCF_035489435.1 Flavitalea sp. | reverse complement strand
CTAACAAAGCTGATCAGGGCAAAAAAAGCCGATCGGAGACAAGAACCACTCCCAGCATAAGCAAAGGTATTAACCACGGGACACAGCCGCAAAAAGGCACAATCCCGCTCCCAACGGTGCGAAGAAGCGACCAAAAACTGTTGCATAATAATGCTGGTAAACAAAGAAAGCAAACCAGCATGTCGTACCGTGGTCGAAGTTACTGAAGCCGATCAGGGCGATACTGCAACCAGCACTTGAAGAAACCCTAACAAAGCTGATCAGGGCAAAAAAGCCGATCGGAGACAATCCCGCACGTGCGGGACATGAGCAAAGGCATTAACCACGGGACACAGCCGCAAAAAGGCACAATCCCGCTCCCAACGGAGCGAAGAAGCGACCAAAAACTGTTGCATAAAGAGTGCTCTCAATCTGATGAACCAAACCCGCAATAAAAGAGCATCTAAAGCGTTTTATGCACCTGAGAAGACACTGTTATGAAACAAACCTGTACCCTCCTACTGCTTATCCTTGCTTTAACCAATAACACCTGGTCACAAGTTCGGGTCTCGCTCCTGGGTGGACCACAATCCTCATCCATTAAAGAAACAAACGAAATTCCGGGCTGGGAAACAGACACAAAACCTTTTTACCAGAATCGTAGCGGCTTTCATTTGGGATTTATGCTTTCGGTTCCCTTAAATACGGCTCAAACCGTGTTCTTTCAGCCGGCATTTTTATATTCAACCAAGGGCAATAAGTATTTCAAGCAAAACGACACCTCGTTTTATAAGCCCGTGGATTCAGTGTTTTATAGCAACAACTTTTTCACGAGTTATATTGAAGTTCCATTGAATCTTGGTTATCGTTTTAAGCTCGGAAAAAAAGCGGGCTTCCTGGTATCGGCAGGACCATATGTGTCATTTTTTTACAACGGAAAAGAGACATCTGCCACCCGGACTTTTAAAAGAAATATGAGCTCCGATCCGGATTATGACCTCGAAGGAAGTTTGAAAAACATCAATGAAGAAACAAATATTGAAGTCGGAAAAGGTGAGAATAAAATCAATACCCTGGACTTTGGTTATAACATCAGGGCCGGCTTTGATATAGGCAATGTGATGGTTACCGGATTTTATAGTGAAGGGCTTACCAGCTTTTACAAAAGCTCTTATAGTGCTGATTTTAAAAACAAGGTAATTGGTGCTTCTCTCTCAATCTGGTTAAATAAAATTGCCCCGCCGGTATTAAAAGATACTGATGGAGATAGTATACCCGACAAATCTGATAAATGCCCGGATATTCCCGGCCTTCAAAAATATCTTGGTTGCCCTGCTACTGATACGGACAATGATGGTGTACCCGATGAATCTGATAATTGTCCAGGGGTTACAGGATTAGTCAAATATAATGGTTGCCCCATTCCTGATACCGATAAAGACAGTGTCAATGATGAACTTGATAAATGCCCGGCAGTTGCGGGTACAGCGAAATATGAAGGTTGTCCCGTGCCTGACACAGACGGTGATGGAATTGATGACGAAAACGATAAATGCCCTTCAGAAAAAGGAGTTGCAAAATACAATGGATGCCCGGTTCCTGATAAAGATGGCGATGGAGTGAATGATGATGAGGACGGTTGTCCTGAGGTTAGCGGGTCAGTTACCAACAAGGGTTGTCCTGAGATCAGGGAGGAAATAATTGAAAAAGTTAATTTTGCTGCGAAGCATATATTCTTCAACACCGGCAGTGAGAAGATTCAAAAGAAATCTTACACCGGGCTTGATGAGGTCGCGACTATCCTTGCAAATAATCCTGGTCTGCATCTACAGATTGACGGCCATTCGGATAATACAGGTCCTGCAAAAAGTAATTTGCTGCTTTCGCAGAAAAGAGCGAATTCAGTTAAGAAATACTTGGTTTCCAAAGGAATAGACGCTGGCAGATTGGGCGCGACCGGCTATGGCCAGGAGAGACCGATTGCGGGTAATAATACAAAACTGGGACAAAGCACGAACAGGCGGGTTGAAATGAGATTGGTGAAAGAATAACCCAGCGGTCAGAATAAGTTTTCAATGCCTGGGGCACTAATTTCTTGACTAATGACAATTACTCTGAACAATACTAAGCCACTCATGTAATAAAGTCATGAGTGGCTTCATTTTTGATAAATTGCCGGATTATCGTTAAGAATTCCCAAAATTGTCTATTTTGGAACGTCCAGGCCAACGAAACTACGTTCGCTAACATCTAACATTGAAAGTCATAAAAAAAGTCACAATGAGTAAAATGGTTAAATTAACGTTTGCCGCATGCCTCCTGGCTATTTCCGGCACCTTTGCCCAGGCGCAGCAGGATAAGAACCCAAGGAGTGGTGAAGTACCAAAAGGATGGCATTTGCTTGATAAAGCTTCTGAGGGATACAGCGGCATTAGTTTGAACAAGGCCTATGAGTTTATTAAGTCGAAGAACCTGAAAAGCAAAACTGTGATTGTGGCAGTGATTGATTCAGGAGTAGATACACTTCACGAAGATCTTAAAGAAGTATTGTGGCGCAATCCGAAAGAAATACCGGGCAATGGAAAGGATGATGACGGCAATGGATATATAGATGATATCTATGGATGGAATTTTCTTGGTAATAAAGACGGTAAAAACGTCACTAAGGATTCATATGAGGGCGCAAGGGTTTATCATAAACTTAAAACAAAGTATGGTGATAAGGTTATAGATACAGCCACACTTAAAGGGGAGGAACTAGCTGAATACAAAACATGGTTGAAAGCCAAATCAAGAATTGAAGGTGATTCTGATGAAGAAACGGTAGATGTTGTTTTACTTCGTCGTGTTTTGAAAAGTGCCCAGAGAAATGACAGTACACTTCGAATCGCGCTAAAAAAAGATACGTTTACCGGTCTGGATCTTGAAAAGTTTGAAACAGTTGAGTCTGGTCCAAAAAGCGCTAAGGCTTCCATGTTATACCTGTTTAAGGCCAACAATATGATGGAAGTTTCCAATATTGAATTCCTTGAAGGCTTTGGTGAGTTTATCAGTGGCGAAGAAGCAAAAGCTGAAGGTAAAACAAATGCCAAATCAAGTGCTCCCAAAGATTATCGCGGCGAAATAACCGGCGATAATGAAAATGATATAAATGATAAGTTTTATGGCAACGGTGATGTTATGGCCACTACCCCATTCCACGGAACCCACGTTTCAGGTATCATCGCAGCTGCAAGAGGCAACGGCAAAGGAATAGATGGGATTGCTGACAATGTTAAGATCATGATGATCCGCGCCGTTCCTGATGGAGATGAACATGATAAAGATGTTGCACTCGGTATCCGCTACGCGGTAGATAATGGTGCAAAGGTTATCAATATGTCTTTCGGAAAGGATTTCTCACCTGAAAAGAAATGGGTTGATGAAGCGGTTAAATATGCTGAATCAAAAGGTGTTTTGCTTGTGCATGCAGCCGGAAATGACGCAAAGAATATTGACACGGCAGATAATTTTCCAAATAATATAGAAGCGGGTACAAACATCCGGGCTTCAAACTGGATAACAGTTGGTGCCAGCGGCGATGAAAAAGCTGGTGGTATTACCGCATCATTTTCAAACTTTGGCAAGGACCAGGTTGATGTTTTTGCTCCCGGTGTGAAGATCTATTCAACAATACCTGGTGGAACCACCTATGGCAATGCACAAGGTACTTCCATGGCCTCGCCGGTGGTTGCGGGCGCTGCAGCATTCCTGCTTGAATATTTCCCTTATCTAAGTCCGAAACAAGTGAAATATTGCCTTGAAAAATCTGCACAACCACTGAGTTCCAAGGTTAGAAAACCAGGAACTGATGAGATGATTAATCTTTCAGAAATCAGCCGCACCGGTGGTGTGATCAATGTATATGAAGCTGCAAAAATTGCTTCAACATTGAAACCTGAAGGAACAGAGACACCAGCTCCAAAAAATCCTAAGCCTACCATGAAAAACAAGAAAGGTTGATTTCGGCACGTTATTAAAATATTAACAATTTCAGTAAATAAGGGGAGCCATAAGATCACAGTTAGTGATTTTATGGCTCCTTTCTTTTTGCTATAGCCGAATTAAGCCATATTTGTATATATTTCATCCATTATTTTAACCACTTAGTAATTTCACCTAATGTAAACCCTTACATGGGCGTATCTATTTGATGAAACAGTTAATTTTTAATTGAGTAATATGATTTCCAGACCTGATGCTATTGCCGCCGAATCATTTTGGACCTATATCAATTTGGTGAACGAAAAGGATCCAGTACTTGCGCTGCAGAAAAACACAAAAAGTTTTCGTAAACTCCTAAAGAAGATACCCCGCAAAAAAATCAATTTCAGTTATGCTGATGGGAAATGGACATTAAAAGAAATGATGCAGCATATCGTAGATGCTGAACGGGTATTTGTATACCGGGCACTTACATTTTCGCGTAAGGATATTGCTCAATTACCTGGTTTTGATGAAAATGAATGGGCCATCACTTCAAAAGCGGTGAAACGTAAATGGGATGACCTGGTCGGCGAATTTGAATGTCTCCGGGCTTCTACAGAATTCATGTTTGCATCCCTTGATGAAGATCAACTGCTGCATGCCGGTATAGCCAACGGGAAAGGAATGAATGCGATGGCTTTGGCCTTTGTTTGTTCGGGACATGTGCAACATCACATGAACATCATGCTGGAAAGATATCTGTTTGATATTGACATCAAAGTGGATAAGAAAAAAAAGAAGAAAAACAACTGAGTGCCACACTTATATTTTAAGCGTTAAAGCGGGCCTGCTTTCTCCGGGTCTGATTCGGCGATATTGACGCCATCATAATATGCAAGTATTTTTTTTGTAAACAGCGAATAAACTTCAGATAGATCCGGATAATTCTTCAGTTTTTCAAGATGTTCGGTAATGGTTATCAAATCCTTCCTTATTGCAGGTCCGGTCTGCACCTGGTTTGGTTTCAGGTATTTTAATCTTTCAGCAGTTTCTGAAATAAGCGGTGTTAATAAACGGAAATCAAGATTTTCATTGCTGCAAAAATCTGCGGCAAGTGTATAAAGATGATTTGAAAAATTATTCATGATCACTGCCGCTATATGTAACTGCGACCTTTTTTTATCATCTGCAACCTGGACGTTACCCGATAGGGTTTGAGCGAATTGAAATAATGCTGTTTTTGTCAGATCATCATTGCCATCTATTAACAATGGAATCTCAGGCAGCGTATTTGATTCTTTTCTTATCGTTTGCAAAGGATAGATTACTCCGTAACGCGAACTGCAGCCTCTCAGTGCCTCTATTGAAACAGAACCAGCTGTATGGGCAACCAGCTTGTCCTTAACTTTTAACCATTCTGAAATACCTGGGATAGCACTATCAGAAACCGCTACCAGGTAAAGGTCAGCTGTCATATCAATCGCAACTGGTTCTATGCATGGTGCAGCACCGGTTTCCCTGGCCAGCCTGGCTGCAGCGCCGCCATTCCTGCTATAAACCTGTATGATGTCGTGACCGGCCACGTAAATTTTTCTACCCAGAACAGTAGCCACATTTCCCGATCCAATGATAACTGTACGCATAATATATTTTGGTATTCGTCACTCTGCCGATAGATTTGCGCTTACAACCTGCGAGATCATGAAGTTAGTACAAAAATTAGGGCTTGCATATTATCGCGCTAACCTACAACTGCTTTCCATGGTCTCCCCAAAAAAAGCAGCAAAAAAAGCCTTTAAGATATTTTCCACGCCTTTAAACAGATCAACATCAAAACCAGCAGCCGTATTTGAAGATGGAGAATTGCTGAGTTTCCGCCTTGAAAATATTCTGATCAGCGGTTTTCGCTGGAACCACCCGGCCCGGAAAAAAGTGCTGATTGTGCATGGCTTTGAGTCCAGCTCAAAAAACTTTCACCAGTATATCAGCGAACTAATAAAACTTGATTTTGAAGTGCTGGCCTTTGATGCACCGGCACATGGGCTATCAGGAGGGAAAAGGATTTTATTGCCCGATTATGTTAATACGATTCATACTGCGATCGGGAGATTCGGACCGATGGATTGTTATATCGCGCATTCATTTGGCGGCCTTGCCCTGATGCATGCACTGGAAACAATCCCTGATACCGAAACCAGCAAGGTTGCCCTGATCGCGCCGGCAACAGAAACAACTTCTGCCGTAGACAGGTTTTTCAGGATATTTAATTTGAACGAATCGGTGCGTGCACATTTTGATGAATTGGTAATTAAACGCGGTGGAGAAGAGACGGCCCATTACTCCATAAGACGGGCGATTAAACATACCAAAGCTTCGATTCTTTGGATACATGACGACACCGACAAAATAACGCCACTGGAGGATGCATTAAAAGTAAAAGATGACGGCCATGGGCATCTCGAATTTATTAAAACAACAGGGCTCGGTCATCGCAGGATTTACAAAGATGAAATTGTCATCAAAAAAGTGCTCGAATTCCTGAATAAATAATTGATGCAATTTCATAACTCATAACTCATAATTCATATCTCTCTTCACATAATTCTCTTCAGTTGTTCCTGCCTTTAATCATAGGCACAAAAGAAAAATTATCAAACACCTCCTCTTCAACTGTACCATCATTGAGTTTTGTTAATCGCAACATTTGCTGAACACCGGGACCGCCAACAGGTATCACCATCTTCCCATTAATTTTTAATTGTTCTACCAGTTTCGGAGGTATATACTCAGCGGCTGCGGTTACAATTATTTTGTCGAACGGGGCATAGGTTGGCAATCCTTCATAACCATCGCCATAAAAATACTTGATGTTTGTATATTTATTCCGAAGGATAAAGTTTTTATGCTGATCAAATAATTTTCGTTGTCTTTCAATGGTAAAAACCTGGGCACCAAGTTCTGCCAGAATAATAGCCTGGTATCCACTGCCTGTCCCAATTTCCAGCACCTTTTCAAAAGGTTTGAGTTCCAGGAGCTGTGATTGATAAGCGACAGTATAAGGCTGTGAAATAGTCTGATCTTCAGCAATGGGAAAGGCCTTGTCTTCGTAGGCTGATTTGTCGAAGGCTGAATCCAGGAAATAATGCCTTGGAACATTCATGATAGCAGCAAGCACACGTTCATCCGTAATGCCTTTATCACGCACTGTATCAACGAGTTTTTTTCTTAGTCCTTTATGGCGGTAATTGTCTTCAAATGTTCTCATAAGCAAAGGCAAATATACATCAAAACAAAAACGTTTAAATCATTAAACTACTCTCCTGCTACCTTCATATAATTCATATTCCATCAAACGACAATCGATCGTACTTGTATAGAATTCTATTTTTCTCGAAGCTTTCAAACCGATTTTTTTGGCAAGTTCAAGGTTACCCGTAAACACATAACCAAAATATCCGCCACATTTCTTTTTCATAAAGTCACCGATTCGGTTATATGTTTCCGTTAGTAAATCTGTTTGCCCGAGTCTTTCGCCATATTCCGGGTTAATAAACATCACTCCTTTCTTTCCTTCAGGAACCTCGGTCTCCGCAAAATCACAGACATCAAAGCGGATAATATCATCCACCCCTGCTGCCCGGGCATTTTTACGGGCATTTTCGATTGCCTGGTTGCTATAGTCGGTAGCAATTATAGAAAGATCCGGTACCTCTATAATCTGGTTTTCGAGCCTGCCTCTTTCTTCCAGGTATACCGTTTCGTTATATTGCCGGAGATGCATAAATGCAAAATTCGTCCTGAAAAGGCCTGGGCGCGTATTTGTAGCCAGCATTGCTGCTTCAATGGCTAAGGTGCCGGAGCCACACATGGGATTTACAAAAGGTGAGCTCCTGTTCCATTTTGTTGCCATTATAGTAGAAGCTGCCAACGCCTCGAGCATCGGGGCCCTGCCCGGGATGCGCCGGTAGCCATGTCTTGCCAGCGAATCACCGGAAGTGTCTACAAATATTTCTGCCTGGTCATTTTTCCAGAAAAGATGAATTACAGTGCCGTTAAGTTCGGCGCCTGTGGACGGCCTTGAACCACGCTGATCACGAAGGCGGTCAACAATGGCGTCTTTTACGCGCAGGTTGGCAAACATGCTGTTGTTGATGGTATCATTCATCACATTGCTTGTCACTGAAAAGTAGCCAGGATCGGGAAGCAGGTTTTCCCAGGGAAAGTCTTTGAGTTCCCGGTATATCGCATCAGCATTTTCTGCCTTAAACCTGCGCAGGCTATAAAGCACCTGGCTGGCAGAACGAAGACTGAGGTTAAGGCGAATACAGTCAGTAACTGTACCCGTGATCCGTACACCGGTGATAAAAGTTTCTTCTACCTGGAATCCAAGTTCTTTGACTTCTTCTTCAAGATATGGTGCCAGTCTTTTATGACAGGTGATGGTAACCGGTGCCTGGCTGGTAAATAAGTTCATAATCCGCGAAGGTAACCGCTTCCGGACTTAAACAAGAGCCAGCGTTATGAAATTATATTTTACCCGTAGTATTTGTGATAGATATAAAAATTATTTGGCACCATCTGCGGCTGACTGATTTGTTGCGGATTGACCGGTTGCATTGAAGGATGCATTTTCAATTTTTATCACTACCGCATTGGGCCAGCGGTTATTCGTATAAAGCCGCTGGCCATTTACTGCGCTTATTGCGAGCCCCAGCCTGGTACCGCTAAAGCGAAGCGAAGCATCAAACCCGTTTTTGTATTCTACCAGTTCGCTTTTATATCCAAGTATGCTTACCCTTGTTTTATCATTAGCAGTTATCATTGGCAATAGCAAATCCTTTCGCTCACCGTATTTCCAGTCATCAGGAGATTTCCGCGTAACTATAGCATAGATAGTTTTGCCGTCGTTTGATTGGGTGAACCAGGTTTGCTGATCACGGATCACCGGCAATGGTTTTACCTGGTAAATAGCTTCACGGTTCACAAAATTCCATAGAGCCACTTCTCTTAACCTTTCCTGTTGCTCAATCTGGATCTCACCATCAGGTTTTGGCCCGACATTCATCAGGAAATTTCCTCCCTTTGATCTGATCTCAATCAGCATATTGATAATCTCGGTGCCTGACTTATGCGGATCGTTGGTTGGTTTGTATTGCCAGTCCGTACCCATTGTATAACATGCCTCCCACGGGCGTGGCAGCGGCCTGTCGGGGATCTCCTGCTCAGGTGTTTTCATCAGGTCACGGGTAATCACAAGATCCGACTGCTGTTGCCAGGCAAATTCACGCAGGCCATCGCCAGGTCCGTCAATAAATAAGATGTCAATTTTTCCATAGTTATTCAACAGTTCTTTCAACTGCTGTTTATCATGCTCCATTAGCTCAGGATTATTGACCGGGTAATGTTTTGGATGCTGAAGTCTCCCTATTGGTATCTTTTGTTTATGAAGGAAGGTAAAATCCTCCGGTGAAAAATAGATCCCTATAGCAATACCCTGCTTTCTGAATGCATCAATAATTTCTTTTGTTATATCCCTTTTAAACGGGGTGTTCATAACATTGAACTTAGTCGTTTTCGTATCGAACATACAAAAACCGGAGTGGTGCTTTGTTGTGAATACCACATATTTCATTCCGGCCAGCCTTGCAAGCGTGGCCCATTCATCGGGATCGAATTTTTTCGGATTAAAAAAAGTTGGTATCTCTTTAATATATCTTTCTACATATTCATCTGAAGCACCCGCCAGCGAATGGCTGATCACTACACCCAGGGGTACATCCACGTTCCAGTGGATGAACATGCCGAATGCCAGGTCCTGGAACCAGGTCACCCGTTCCGGTTTGTTGGAAACCTGTTGTGAATAGGAAAAATTCACTAAAAGGATTAACGAAAAAGCCAGGATAATTTTTTTCATATAGCTAATATTGATGTAACCTTCGTAACCAGAAAGAAGAGTTATTTAGTTTCTGTATAAGCGGGAATATTTAAGAGTAAAGGAAATTAGTCCACAAGATATCTTAGTCTCCTGTACGAATATATTGCAATGCTCTTTCCAGCACTTCATCTTTGTTTGCTTTAATACCTTTTAATGTCGGCTTAACTTTAATATCTATTTTTATTCCTGTTCTCTGTGTTGGTGTTCCATCAGGATAATAAATGCCCAGGCCACTGAATGAAGCCGTGTAACCGCCCGGAATTACCACATCGGTTACATTTCCATCCGCGCCCGCAGTCTGGCTTCCTATAACAGTTGTTTTGGTAGCTCCCTGGAACATCATGATGGTGTATTCAGCCTGGCTTTGAGTTTGTTCATTGCACAACATAATGACTTTACCCTTGTATGGTTTTCGTTTTTTGTCTGGATAAACGGTGAAATATGATTTGAATGAGCCCTGGTCTTCCCCACCGGTGAGGTGGTTATAATCCACATAGGTTTTATCAAACATAACGGCATTAGTTATTTCTGAGGCAAGCCCCGGTACAATACTCCAGGAAGTTCCTCTCGGATAGTTCCTGATGTCAAAAACTATCGCGGTAGTTTTTTCAAACATCCTGAACATGCTATCAACCAGGTTTGTCCCCAGCTTACCCATATTAACATAACCTATGTTACCGGGCAGCATTTGCATCACCTTATAATTATCGTTGAAGTAAACGCTGTCCATTGTTGTTTCGGGACGACCGGATCGTTTAAGTTCCACATCCACTTTCTGACCATTACGCAAAAGGCCCAGTTTCAAAATTGAATTTTGCGGACCTCCACGAAGCATGTTGATCACATCGCGACTAAAAGTTGTTTCATTGCTGGTTGCAAAATAAAGCCTGAATTTTTCTGAAGCCTCTTTTACAGAACTCCCGTCTATGGATATTACCTGGTCCCACATCCGGATGCCGGTCATATCCTGTAAACTATCTTTCCCGATAGCCGTAATGTAAAGCCTTTCTTCAATGAAATTGAATTGTATCGGTGGAGAGTACCCGAACAATCTGCGGGCCGGTGTATTGGAATGAACAGTGCCTAAAAATCCATGACTATCGTGAATTTCACTAACCATTGCCCCGACTGCCAGGTTATATTTGATACTGTCATCTGCAGCAAGCATCACCGGAACATATTTATACAAAATGCTGTCCCAGTTATTTTGAATCAGATGTTTATACGGATTAAAATATTGAATCGCGTTCCACCAGTTGTACAGGCCATAAAGTCTCTTATCGGCGGATGGCAATTGATCTTCAGGGAACCTTCCGGGTTTAGGTAGGATAAATTGCATATCCAACTCTGTAGTTGCTGGGTTGAGATCTTTATAACCGGCAACCAATCCGAAGGCCCTGGTAATAAATGATGAATTCATCCCGGTATCAGCAAGGTGTTCCACTGTTAAATCGGGTTGAGGTAAAGTTTTGTTCCCGGTAATAATATAGTCACTGTACCTGAGATTTATCGTCACACTATCAGTAAGTTCAAATGGCGTACTGCTCCCGGTTAAAAACCCGTATCCATTACTTTCATAAATTATTGTGCAGACCCCACTCTGTCTTAAAGCCATTAACCTTATCACTACGTCAGGGCTTGTATTCTGGTTGATCACAAAACCGAAAGGTTTGCTTAAAGGCTTGCCTGGGGTTGATTCCGCCACATTCCCCTTGGTACCTGTGATCCATCCACTTTTATAAATATTTGAACTGCCATCAGTTTGTGGTACAAATCCACTGTGATAAATGTTCCGCTCAAAAACTTCTGCGAGCTTAGCCCCACCAGCAAGTTTTTTGATTAAGGCGGGCAAAAAATCATATAAAAAAGTATAGTAGTTATGGGGAGTTATCCCCGTTTCGTTTCTTAGATCCATTATGATCGCAGATGCGCTGTCCCAGCTATCAGGCATCAGTCCCGGAATTTTTACAACGTACTGATTCATTTCCATGGCAAATGTTGGTAACGCGATATACCATTTATTGCCCGCCAGTTTATGAACAAAGGGTACTGCAGGATCTTTTAAAAACAAAGTTGTTTTTTCTTCCTTTTTTTCGGGAACGATTATGGCATCTTTATCACCAATAATATCAAGCATCATTTGAACACTTTTTCTGAATCTTTTTTCTGACGGATCTGAAATCAAAGCGTTTATTGGTTCCAGTGCGAGTTTGTCTGTACTGACTTTACCTGATCCCATCTGCGGATGAAAATAATTCAATGCTCCCCAAAGCCGGCCAAGATCACCAAGTCTTTGTATTTCAGCGGGAGTATAAATTTTCTTTTGAGTATAACAATGAAAACTACTGAATAGAAAAACCAGCAGGAAAATCTTTTGCATAGTAAAAAGGGTTTAAGATCTTACCAATTTATGGAAAGTTCTCGTGAATCAGTTGTGAGTTGTGAGTGGAGTTATTGAGTTATGAGTGAGGAGTTATGAGTTATGAGTGATGTTCCTTTGAAAAGGAGAGCAAGAGTTAGAAGTGTATGGTAAAATTTGTATGTTTTTTTTGTTGGCCGTTGAGATTGGGAGGTTCATCGATTGTTTTTAAAGAGAAATTGAAACCGTGATTATATAGTACTTCGCGGATTAAGGTGAGGCCTATCCCCTGCCCGTCTTTTTTTGTGCTGAAAAATGGCTTAAACAGGTCTTGAGCCAGCTCGTTATCAATTCCGTTCCCGGTATCGGAAATAACCAGTGTACGTGAAGCCGGATCAATCTTAAAATTTATTTCACCAGCCTCTTCAATCGACTCCATGGCATTTTTGATGATGTTAATCAATACCTGTTCCAATTGTTGCTGATCAGCAGAGATAAAAAATGCAGTTGTATGATCCGGATAATTGAAACAAATCTTTTTTTCTCCCGCCCTTGTTTCCATAAGTCTTGCTGTTGACATTAGAATAGCCATAAGATCGACCTTTTGTTTCCGGGGTGGTGGCAAACGAACCAGGTCGGCAAAATTGCGCATGAAATTATTGAGATTGGTGTTCCTGTCTACTGCAATTTGCAAGGCTTCGCTCAATGACGTTTCACCCTGGATAGAAGAAATTTTCTTCAACGCTGAATCCATGATGGAATTAACCGGGCCTATGGTGTTGTTTACCTCATGGGCCATCATTCTTATTACTTTGCCGTAAGCATTTTTTTCCGCTTCCAGGATCTCCGCTGTCAGCACTTCGATCATCACAAACAACCTCGGAAAGCCCCGATCCATAAAATGAGATTTGTGAACTTTATAAGTTGCAGCTGCCATCTTTACCATTGCTGATTCCCCTGATTGCATGATATTAAGCTTCAGGAGTACCGGGTGGTCCATCTCATTAATTTGTTTGTCCACCAGTTTCTCAACCGCGATATCCAACAGATTTGCAGCCATCGGATTCACCTGTTCAATCTTTCCATCATAGTCGAGTACCATGATACCGGTTGGCGAAGTATGAATCAGCTTTTCAAGAAAAAAATGCTGTTCCTGTTGTTTTGTTCTCTCGATCCGGAGTTCATCCATCATACGGTTATAAACTTTTATGAGTTTATCCATTTCATAGGTTCCTGTTTCAATAAAGCTGGTATTAAAGTCCCGATCGGCAATGGCCTCAGCGCCCTGCACCAGCAGGTTGAGCGGCTGAATAAGTTGCTGATAAATTTGCCAGCTTATATAAATTGAAATCAGTATAAACGCCTCTGCAACCAGGAATATCCATTTCTCTTCAATAAAAACAAAAAAGGAAAGTACCAGTGCAGCCAGGTGTACAATTACAACAAACAATATATACTTAGTACTGATCTTCATTATATAATCCTGATCATAATTTTTTAGCCCTGGTCTTCATTATTAAATCCCTGGTCTTCACTATTTAATCCTCGTCTTCATTATTTAATCCTGGTCTTCATCGTAGGGAATTTGAAATTTATCCAGTCTTCGGTATAAAGCACTCCTTGTTAATCCAAGGGAAGCGGCTGCCCTTGAAATTTTTCTTTTATGAAACTCCATCGCTTTTTTAATCATCATGACTTCCAGTTCCTCCAGCGTTAACAATCCCACATCGGGAAGTTGAACCGCTCCTTTTTTACCCGGCGATAATTCAAGGTGTTTCTGGAAGTCAGCAATACCAAGTTCATCATTTTTACTGACGAGCACTGTTCTTTCCACGAGGTTTTTCAATTGCCTGATATTGCCGGGAAGATGAAGTTTTTGCAACCATTTGATCGCCTCACGGCTAACTGTAAGCGTCGGCCTTTTATAGATGACCTTAAGATTCGTTACAAAAAAATCAACCAGGCGCGGAATATCCGAAGGGCGTTCGCGCAGCGGTGGAACATGAAGGGTAATCAGGTTGATTCGATAAAGCAGGTCTTCCCTGAACGATCCTTTAGCAACCATTTCGTGAAGGTCCCTGTTGGTTGCACTCACTACACGTACATCAACTGTTTTGCTGCGGCTACTGCCAAGTACTTCGAAAGTCCGGTCCTGTAAAACGCGGAGTAACTTCACCTGGCTGCCCGGATCCAGGTCACCGATCTCATCAAGAAAAATCGTTCCCTTGTTTGCCATCTCGAATCGTCCTGTCCTGTCAGTACGTGCATCGGTAAAAGCACCGCGTACATGACCAAACATTTCACTTTCAAACAATGAAGTTGAAATACCACCGAGATTAACTTTTACAAATGGCTTTGAAACGCGGGGGCTGTTCTGATGTATTGCTTCAGCAATCAATTCTTTGCCTGTGCCACTTTCGCCCATTATTAAAACCGACGCATCTGTTGCCGCCACCCGGCCCGCAGTTTCAAGCAGTTCCAGCATTTTATCATCTTCCCCGATAATATGCATCAGGTTATAAATACTATCGAGCTCTTTCCTTTCCGGCCGGTTTATTGCCTGCGATTGTAACTTTATATGGGTTTTTATTGATTGCAGCAGGTGATCATTGCTCCAGGGTTTTGTAATAAAATCGTTTGCACCTTTTTTCATTCCTTCCACTGCCAGATCTATGCTGCCCCAGCCAGTTATCAGGATAACAGGTACTGTTGTGTTCATCTTCCTTATTTCTGTGAGTAGTTGCATACCCTCCCGGCCGGAGGTTTCGATAGTGAAATTGAGATCAAGAATAACGAGGGAAACCTGGTTTTTTATAAGATAGTCGAGCGCTTCTGATTGAACACCAAAAGAAGCCGTTTCGTATCCATTATCTCTCAGCAGCAGTATCAGCGAAGTTCTTACAGCAATATCGTCGTCAATAATCAGGATCATATTAAGGGGCAATATTAATAATTATTCCTCATGCAATGCAACCGCGGGATTAATGGCCGCCGCCTGCCTGCCGGGATAGAAGGCGCAAAGCATTACGAGAAGATAGATAAAGAGCAGTGACAACAGCCAGGCCATTATATAGACCCCTGATGGAAGATCAAAAAGATGAAGCAATGGAAACTGGATAGCAAAAAAAGATCCGATTATCAAAGAAAGCGTGGATAGCACCAGCGCTTCGCCAACCAATTGTTTTGAAATGGAAACACCACTTGCACCTACGGCTCTCCTGAGGCCTATCTCACCCCTGCGTTTGCTGATATTATACCATAAAACCCCAAATAATCCCAGCGCCACATTGATTATGAGAAACCCTGCAACTATAAGCAGTATGATCATAGGCACCAACGAGAGATTATTTCTTACTACCCTTTTCTCAGATAAATGTTCGATCTCAACATTTGCATTTTTTATCGCTGATGACATAGTTTTATGGAGCCGGCCTTCGAAATCTGTACTGGCGCCGGGTATAACTTTGACGATGAGCTGGCTCAGATATCTGTAAGACCCTGTGTCGGCACGGTGGAACATATCATATTCAACAGCCTGGAAATCTCCTTTAAATTTTGTGTCTTTTACCACTCCGACAATTTTATTCCTGCGCTCATCACCGGATACATCACCAATATATTGCCCCACAGCAGGCCCGGTTCCGAAAAGCCTTTCTCTAAGTGCCGAATTTATCACAACGGCATTGTCTTTTAAACCGAAATCAGCTTTGGTAAACCACCGCCCTTCTTTCAGTTCCAGGTCAAGTACATCATCATAGGAATCCTCCCCGGTATACCGATTCACCGAGGAAATTCCCTGTTTGTTATGATCAAGTGTACCGTTATGGGTTGACATCGAGAATGGCACATTGGCACTACTGTAAGAAACAGCTTTGATTTCAGGCATAGATTTTAACTGATTTCTTATCGCCTCCCTGAACATCAGGATTGTATCGAGACTGGCAATATTCTCTGAATTGTTGAAATTGATGACCCAGACATTATCTGATTCAAATCCCATTTCTCTCCGGTAATTCTGGTAATTATAAACCAGTAATGTGAAGACAGCAAATACGACCATGAAAGAGGCCAGCATCTCAACCATCAGCAGCATGTTTTGCTTTTTCTTGTTCCAGATCATTTTAAATAAATGCCTTATCATTTCAAAAGTTTTATTTGTTATTAATTCGCTTTAAGTGCGGTAACCACATGAAGCCGGGACATCCGCCATGCAGGGTACACACCGGATAAAAAGCCGAACACCAGGCAGCAAAGCACCCCTAGAAATACCACGCCAAAGTCAATAGTGAGATGGATATTCGGAATAAGATTGCTTTGATTGATATAGAAAATAATTCCCCATGATAACAACAGCCCGATAATACCTCCCAGGAACGTGAGGATAATATTTTCTGTTATAAACTGTAACACCAAAGTACCTGATGAAGCCCCGAAAGCTTTGCGAACTCCAATTTCAGATGAACGTTCCATGATTCGGCTTGTATTAATATTTACCAGGTTTATAGTAGGCAGTAACATAAAGAGGAAAGCAACCAATGAGAGTATCAGGAACATCTTCCCGATTCCTGACTCCATACCATCGCCAAGTAATATGCGGGTATAACTCGCAACATAAGTATCAGCATGGCTGTATAATTTATCAAACTCTTTGCCTTTTACGGGCACCTTAGAAACCACATCCTGGTATTCACTTTTCATTTGGTCAAGATCAGCCGCAGATTTAGCAAGAAGAACAGCAGTATAGTTGGAATTCAATTCTTTACTGAGGTAGTCCCTTTTGGAGAGTGTATAGGGGAGATACATATCACCGTATGCATATAACATCGTAACAGGCACGTCCTCTACCACTCCTATCACCCGGTATGTTTCATTGTCGGTCTCGATGTATTTACCAACTGCTGAAACCCCTTCACCAAAATAACTGTCCCTGGTATCGCGCGTAATGACCGTAACCTTATCCGCGTTTTTTATTTGTTGCGTGATATAAGGTTTGCCCTCAACAAAATCGAATTCCATCACATCCCAGAAAGCATCATTGGTATATTTTACATTGATCACAAGTTTCTTATTGTTGATATAAGTATTCGTCGCGTTGAACATTGAAGCAATCGAAATTTTTTCAGGCGTCTTCATCGATCCGACATAATGATCCAGGAAATAAAAACTCGGTGGGCCTGAGTTACGGCCATTTTTCTCCGAGCGTTGATCCATCAGCATTACATAAAGACTCCTGTCCCTTTTTTTATCAGGATATGCTGAACGGGCTATATTGTTTATAAATGCAGCCAATACAATGAGGATAGTCAGTGTAAAACTGATTCCGAACAGGCTGATAAAAGTGAAGAACTTTCTTCTTCTTAATACAGCAATCGCTATTTTAAAATAATTTTTGAGCATATTGAATTATTAATTAAATGCTGAATGGTTATTGAACCTGGCTGCCATCAAATAACCTGATAAGCCGATGTGTTTTCTTAGCCATCGATTCATCATGCGTCACCATTACAATCGTGGTATCTTCGGTGTTATTCAATTGAAGCAGGATGTTCATAATTTCATTTCCCATTGCGCTGTCAAGGTTACCGGTAGGTTCATCAGCGAGGATGATTTCCGGGTTCCCAACAATAGCTCTTGCAATTGCGACACGTTGCTTTTGTCCACCGGAAAGCTGTGAAGGGAAATGCCTCAACCTGTTACTAAGACCCACCTTTTCAAGCGCGCTTTTTGCAAGATCGCGGCGCTGCTTAGCTGATGTGCTCCTGTAAAGCAATGGCAACTCAACATTATCTATTACGTTAAGATCATTGATCAGGTGATAACTTTGAAAGATAAAACCGATCTGCTTATTCCTGAAACGGGCAAGCTCTTTATCGTTCAGCTTTGTGGTATTCTTGTCTGAAATAGTAACCAACCCGCTTGTAGGATTGTCCAGCAAACCCATGATGTTAAGCAACGTGCTTTTGCCGCAGCCGGACGGACCCATGATGGAAACAAATTCTTTTTTTTCGATATCGAGGTTAACCTGGTTCAGGGCCTGGGTTTGAACGGTGTCTGTTCTGTAAACTTTTTCGATGTTTCTTAATGTTATCATATAATGGAATTAAGGTTGTTCAATTTTGATTACTTAAATAATATTGTTTAAAGGTTTTTATATATAAGTTGAAGTGTCTGTTCATAATTTTTCTTTAATGCTTTTTTCCAGAAAAGTAAATGATGGCCAAATATTTTTTGCGAGTTGATAATGGAAACTGTTTGTAATCGCTTAATAATTTATCTTTTGATTCCTTTCAAAATCATATAATGAAAGATAACGAAGCTGGTAATAGGCCCCCCAGAAATCACGAAGCGCTGCGATATAGTCCCTTTTGCCCTGGTCCTTTTCCTGGAACGCAATACTGAGGTCAGTAATGCTCAGGTTTCCGAGCACGTATCTTTCCCGGGCGATATTATATTTCTCAGAGGCTATACTGTCTGCCTTTGCTGATATGGCCACCTGGTCCTTCATCATTTCATATAAGGTGACCTGCGTAACAATTTCCTGTGTGAAATTTTGCCTGTCCTGCTCAACGGTATATTCAGCCAGTTTTAGATTTGCTTCCGCTGTTTTTGTTCTCGATTTTGATCTGCCCCAATCAAGTATCGGGATCGTGAATTCGAGTTGAAGTAACTGCTGATCCTGTGGTGACCGATATGCTTTTGGTATTGACACCCCGGCTTGTGAATAACCTAACCTGGCAGTAAGGGCAGCATTCAGGCCGTTATCAGCTTTGGCTTTTGTGAGATCCCTTTTGGCTTCTGCAATTTGTCTCATAAAAGCTATCGCATCTGAACGGTTTGCATAGGCTTCAGCCAATACTTTATCTGTTTCCACCGTCATGGTTGTGATTGTTGCGGGCAGAGCCAGCTTGATGCTTTTCACAGCGTTCATGCCGGTATATGCTTTTAGATTCAGTAAGGCTATCTCCATATCCCTCCTGGAGATGCCTATTGATTTTTCGGCTTTTAATTGTTCAAGCTGCAACTGTAGAATTTCGTTTTTAGAAATCCTGCCGATTTCCAGTTTCTCCATGGCAACTGCCATTATCTTTTTTGTATTCTCAAGATTCGTTTTTGCAATATCGAAATTTACCTGGGCAATCAATAAGTTGAAAAAATAGTCAGTGGCAGAAATCGAAATATTCTCCATCGATTCAATAAATGCCTGGCGGCTTTCATTGTATTTTAAAGGCTCGATCTTTTTGTCCCATTTAAGCGTATTGAATTGAAACAAAGGTTGGCTATAACCTATACCGAAAGGGACTGAATTATATAACCTGTTTTTGCGATCGAAATCATCGAAACGTTGCAATTGCGTTGTACCAAAGATGGTACCTCCAGTCGCCGCAATACTCTGACTGAAATTTAATTCGAGTGAAGAGTTATTGTTATGTATAGGTTGAAACTGGATTGTTCCATCCGGTTGAATTACCTGGCTGAAAGTTTTGCTATAGGCAGGAAGTGTACCACTTAACAACAACTGGGGCTGGTAATTTGAACGATACACACGATATTCCCAATACTTTGTTTCCTTACGGGTAGAAGCCTGTTTTGATTCTATCGACTTCGCCTTCGCCATTGCGACGATCTGTGCCAGCGATACCTCCACTTCTGTTGAATCAGATTGGGCGGATAGTGACTGGGAAAAAAATAATATCAATATCATTAGCTGCCAGAATATCAAAATCAATAGCTGCCAGCTGAGTATCATCAACTGCGTTGTTGATCTCTTTAATTTCCGGGGGGATGTCAGCGACTGCAATGCGGATATCCGGAACTGCCCGACAGATGTCATTAACTGTGCCATAAATATTTCTATTGGCCGGCAAATTTTTATTAAATACATGTTCATGATTGGCATATGTAAATTCATGTTCATGTCTGGGATTAATTGGTAATAGTTATTTCCTCTACGTTTTTATACCTGGTCATATCAGAAATGATCAGTTTGTCGCCAGGCTTAACATTGTCTTTAAGCTCGATAAAATCAAAATTGGACATGCCGGTATTTACCTTAATCCTTTTTGCTTTCCCTTGCTCAACTACAAAAACATCCTGGGGTGAACTCCCTTTGAAGGCGGAACCATTAGATACACGCATTACATTGGCTTTGGACGATGTTACCAGGAACACATCAACCTTAAGATTGGGTCGCAATAGTTTGATAGCCTGGCTATCTGGTTTTATATCAAACTGAACAATATTGTTTTGAACTGATGGATAAATATGTGACACATGGCCGCGTAGCTGGGTTTCATTTATTTTGATGATAGCAACCATGCCTTCCTGCAAGTCATTCATGAAATTGTCTGATATACTGCCGGTTATTTTGAAGCCAGATAAGTCTGCTATCCTGGCCAGCGGTTCGCCTTCAGTTACCTGCGCGCCGATGTTTTTATTTACCCAGGTAATTACGCCGGGCCTGGTGGTAAGTATGTCAGCGTTATTTAATTTCCTTTGAAGTTCTGCCAGGGCATTTTGTTGGATAGCTGCTTCTATTTCAGACTCACGCATTTCCACCTGCATGGTCTGCTGTTTGCTTTTTATTTCATTCTCCAGTTGTTGCTTTTCCAGCCTGGCAACCTTCAGATTAAGCTCTGCTTTATCGATATCTTCCTGGGTTCCACCACCGGCCTTGTATAGCCGCTTTGCGTTTTCAACTTCAGCTATAAGACTGTTGATCCGAAGTTGTTTGATATCATTATTCGACCTGATATCATAAAAACTTTTGTCCAGCTCAAGTTTTAGTTTTTTGATATTGTTTTTCTTTGATTCGAGCTGGAACTTTTGTTTTTCAAGTTCGTTGGCCGTAGCAGATTTATCAAGTGCGAGAATCGACTCCCCGGCATTTACCGAAGTACCGGCATTTTTGATGACGCTTTTTATGGAAGCAACGATAGGACTGCTGATAATTTCTTCAAACTCCGGCACCACTTCTCCGGAAGCGTTGAGCGTATTTTCAATAGTACCTGTTTCAACGACTGCAGTACTAAAGCTTGAAGGAGCCATTGATGCGGACAAACCGGATCTCATAAAAAATATGACTGCAGCTATGATAAATACAGTAACGCCGGTTGTAAAAATCAGTCGTTTCCTTTTCTTCCTGTTAACCTGCTGTTCGATGTCAGTATCCATTGTGGTGCATATTTGCACTATAATGATCCAATCAAAGTGCCAGAGTCAGCACGTTGAAAACGAAGCAATTACGAGGTTTGAAGCAAAAAAAAATGTCCGATTCCGGACAAATAGTCTGTTTTTGGAGTGATGAGTTATGAGTGATGAGTTAGTTATGAATTAGTTATGAATGGCGAATAGTTATGGTGGCCTGTATTCCCACTCATCACTCATCACTCATAACTCATAACTCTTTTAAACTATCCAAACAATGATGAACTTAAGTACCTGTCCCCACGGTCGCAGCAAATGAAAACGATAAGACCGGAGTCAAGTTCTTCACTAAGTTTTAGAGCGGCAGATAAAGCGCCACCACTACTCATTCCTGCGAAGATACCTTCCTCTTTTGCCAGCCTTCGGGTATATGCAGTGGCATCCTGTTCAGATATATCCATCACCCGGTCGACCCTGGAAGGATCAAAAATTTTGGGCAGATATGCAGGGGGCCAGCGCCTGATCCCAGGTATGGACGATTCATCAGTTGGCTGACAACCTATTATCTGGATACCTGGGTTCTTTTCTTTAAGAAACATGGAAGTACCCATGATTGTACCGGTTGTACCCATCGAACTTACAAAATGGGTTATGCCACCGTTTGTATCCCGCCATATTTCCGGACCGGTCGTTTTATAATGAGCGATATAATTATCAGGATTGGCAAATTGATTCAGCATAAAATATTTACCGGTAGCGGCCTGTTGTTCCGCATAATCACGGCAAACTTCCATATTGTCTAGCAACACCACTTTAGCACCAAATGCTTCCATTGAAAGCACCCTTTCCCTGGTTGAAGTTGAAGGCATAATCAGTTCGATCTTAAGATCGAAAAGATTTGCAATCAACGCCATGGCTATTCCGGTATTCCCACTGGTTGCCTCTATGAGTGTGATATCTTTATTGATTTCGCCGCGCTCGACCGCACTCCTGATCATGTTCAGGGCAGGCCGGTCTTTTACACTTCCTCCCGGATTATTACCTTCAAGTTTCGCAAATATTTTAACGCGGGGATTTCGATTGAGTTTTAGAATTTCGACGGTCGGAGTATTTCCAACAGTATCAAGAACACTTGCCATGTAATTAATTTAATATTTTGTTTTCTGCTACAACAATCTCAGGGTTATGATAAACCAGTGATCCGGGAGGAACACTCCTTGTTAACCATACGTTGCCTCCAATAATACTGTGATGTCCAACAACGGTGTCACCACCAAGAATGGTAGCGCCGGCATATAAAATTACATGGTCCTCAACAGTCGGATGACGTTTTGTGTTCGCCATGTTTTTTTCAACACTCAAAGCGCCCAGGGTTACACCCTGGTACATCTTGACATGGTTGCCAATCTTTGCTGTTTCACCAACAACTGAGCCCGTTCCATGATCAATATAACAATATTCACCAATCTCGGCAGCAGGATGTATGTCTATCCCGGTACGACAATGCGCAAACTCACTTAATATCCTTGGTAACAAAGGCACATCCAGTTTTAATAATTTATGGGCAATACGGTAAAAACACAATGTATAAAATCCCGGGTAAGCCCTGATCACTTCAAACTCATTTTTAGCAGCAGGATCACCATTCATAATAGCGTCTATATCGGTGTTGAGTAACCGAAGAAGTTCCGGCACATGTTCAAAGAACCGCTTTACAACAAATCTATTGTTACAATCAACACAGGCCGTAGTAGCATTTAAGATATCCAGTAATTCTTTCTCCAGCTTTAAAAAGGCCTGGCTCATCTCTTCAATCGAACTAAACTTGTTGGTAGACATTTCAGGATACAATAAATGTATCACCCGCGTGGCCCATCCCGCAATTACATCGTTTGAGGGTACAGATTCCTTGTCCTGTTGACGGGCAAGTAGTCTTAAAAGAAAGTTTTTATCCAAAGGTGTTATTTTTAATATGATACCAAACGAAGAAAATACCGGGCATTTTCGCAATAAAAATAAGTCAGATTTTGTTGAATTTCATCGTTTTGCTGTTAAAGAGCACACAAATCTACCAAAATGGTGGGTTAAATCAGGCACCTTCTGGTTCAATGGCTTAGACAAATTTTAACCGGCAGTTGAAAATTATTTTTGCGTAAGCAATTGCTTACTTATATATTTGTAAGGGAACGCTTACGCATTTGCGGATAAGCATTAAAATTTCAAAATTGAAAAGTTTGAGCCCTATACGGGTGGTTCCTATCGTTACATCCACACAGATAAAGACGGGAATGAATATGCATTCCGTGGTGTGGTGCATGAATCTATAGCACCTGAACTTAGCATACAAACCTTTGAGTACGAAGGCATGCCAGAGAAAGGACATGTAGTACTGGAAACAACGAGATTTGAGTCTTTGCCCGGTAAAAGAACCAGGCTCACAGTACAGTCCGTTTTTCAATCAGTCGCTGACCGCGATGGTATGATACAGTCCGGAATGGAAACAGGTATCGTTGATTCGTATGAAAGGCTTGACGAAATATTAGCCGGCTAAGGCCAAAGGTTGAACATTAATTTCTGACTACATTTGCAGGTCTTAGTTGATTTACACAACAGCGATCTGCAAAAGAAGAAATTTATGGAATTCGGACTCAGCACATTTGGAGAGGTACAACCCGAACAGGGAACAGGAAATGCAAAGAACGCATATCGCCGCACCCAGGAACTAATTCTTGAAGCCAGGCTGGCAGATCGCATTGGCCTGGATGTATTTGCACTTGGCGAACATCATCGGCCGGACTATTTGATTTCGGCACCCGAGGTTTTACTTGGAGCGATGGCTGCAGTAACTGACCGGATAAAACTGTCGAGCGCAGTGACAGTCCTAAGCTCCGCGGATCCTGTTCGTACTTACCAGAATTTTGCTACGCTGGACCTGGTTTCAGGTGGCCGGGCAGAGATTATGGCCGGAAGAGGGTCGTTTATCGAATCATTCCCCTTGTTTGGATATGACCTGGAAGACTATGACGACTTGTTTAGCGAGAAGCTGGACCTGTTACTCAATATCAACCAGCACCAAATCATAAACTGGAAAGGAAAATTCCGTTCTCCACTGAAACAGACCGGTATATTTCCCCGACCTTACCAACCCAAGCTGCCGGTTTGGATTGCAGTTGGGGGAACCCCGGCCTCTGTAATCCGGGCAGGTCAACTGAACCTTCCTTTAACTATAGCAATACTTGGCGGAGAACCTGCAAGTTTTGCACAGCTGACAAATCTTTATCGTCAATCGGCGGCGGAAGCCGGCCATGAATTGTCTAAACTGCAGGTTGCTATAAACGAACACATGTATATAGCCGATACTTCAGAACAAGCCGCGGATGAATTCTGGCCCATCTATGAAAAGATGATGAATCGTGTTGGCAGGGAAAGGGGCTGGTCTCCATTGACCCGACCGCAGTTTGAGCACCTGCGTTTACCCAAAGGTCCTCTTCTTGTTGGCAGCCCTGCAGATGTAATAGAAAAACTTGTTTATCAATATTCGATTTTCAAAAATACCCGTTTCCTTGCACAGATTATTTCAGGTGATATTGAACATAGTAAACTCCTGAGATCAATTGAATTATTTGGAACACAGGTAGCCCCTGAAGTAAAGAGACAAATCGTTTAAAAAATTCTCCTGAAAATACCTGCATTGATTCCGCCACTCATAAGATTCAAGTCGCCATGACCCACACCGCTCACGGGGATGTTGAAATATGGTTCTATTCGAACTGAAAAACTTTTTGGAAGTTTAAGTGAGTACCCACCCGTGATCCTTATTTCAGAAAACAGGTTCGTAGAAGAATTTTTATAGCTATAAGGATGAAGCGCCTTTGATCCGGAAGAGTTGTATAAGTATAATATATCATAATCTTCATTTTTCATGATATAGGATGATAGTCCGCCGGTTACAAAAAAGTTTGATTTGTAAGTATTGGTGATATCATATTTGAAGCTGACCGGTATTTCAAACATCCTGCAACTACCATCAACTGAAAGGACAGTAGCATTAGCCCGATATGGTAGTTTGCCTTTCTCAAAATGTTTAGCATCGCTGTAATAATATTTTTTGTCAACAAAAAATCCAAGCTCGACGCTCCATTTTTTTGCAAATGAGTAGCCAGCGAGGCCACCAAATTGACTACCAATTTTCGAAGTTTGCTGGAAACTGACAGTTGTCATATCGATGCCACCGACGAATCCAACATAAAAATTCTTGTTTTTGACAGGATGTTTTGACACAGGGCCGGGTGACAATTTTGTCATCTCCGGTACAGGAATTGTCGAAACTTCAGGAGTCATATCAAATAGTGCAAGTCCTGTTTTTGTATATGGATAAATTGCATAAAAATCAGGCGCAGGAGATTCATTCAACGATGAATTAATAGCTGCGCCCGTATTCGTAGTCCCGGGTAGAGCAGACGATTTAGGGTTTGAGGTTTTACGATTGATATCTGAAGTTTTGTTTTTTTGGCTGATTCCATTGCCTGAACTCCTGTATCGGGAATTTGAAAGCGTTGGTTGCCCGGTCGGAATTTTCCGCGCCTTTGACGATTGATCTCTTCCCTTATTTAAAGGTGCCGATAACTCAACGGGTGATCTCGAGGTCTCAGATGGTAGTGGTTTGCCTTCCACACCTACATTCGGATCTTGTCCGGCTTTACCGTTATTTTTCTCTGAACCTGGTTCTTTTTCATCTAAACGCAGTTCTTTATCATCTAATCCTGGCTCCTGCCCTTCTGAACCTGGTTCACGATCCTTTAAGTTTGGTTGATCCTTGCTCTTGTTTTTGTTCATCTCAACCTCATTACTATTGGTACCATTGGTACCATGGGTACTGTTGGTACTATTGGTACTATTGGTTATTTGTTTAAATAAACCGGGATCATAGATCCGGTTACATATGAATGCAAAAGGCAAAAGCAGCAATAACCAGGTATATTTTCTATAAGACCTTTTAACAGGAGGTTCAGGATTTTTCTCCTGCGAAAGACCCTCGGCGACTTTGTTCCAGTCAGGATTACCCGTATTCAGCGGATAATCATCCGCAGCTTTCCGGAACATCTCATCCATATCGTCGTTCAGATGTTGCATATCCTAACCTGGTCGTTTTTTTTAATAATATTTTGCAGGATTACCCTGGCTTTTGAAAGATTGGACTTTGATGTACCGATAGAGATACCCAGTTGTTCAGCGATTTCTTTATGGGTGAATCCATCCACCACATACATATTAAACACTGCCCTGTAACCAGGAGGGAGTTTTTTGATTTCTTTGATAAGCTCTTTATATAAAAGATGCTGATCCGAAGACTGGGATTTATCATGGCATTCCCATACATGTTCCGAGATCTCCCCTATCTCAGGCATGAAATTATTCTGGCGGAGATGGTCGATGGCAGTGTTGACCATGATCATACGCATCCATCCCATCAATAGCATCTGAACGTTTACGTCCTGTTTAAATTCAAATTTGTGCAGGTTGCGGAAAACTTTAATAAACCCATCGTTAACTATATCCACCGCTTTGTCGTAATGGTATATATAACGGAAAACAGTTTTAAGGCAATAGCCATAAAACTGCTCATAGAGAATCTTCTGATCTCTATGGTTGTTGTGAACGCAGTTTAAAATGATCTCCTTTAGATTTTCCAATTGGTAAACTCAGCTTGTAACAAAATACGATTTTATTCATAGATGGTTGCCTGGTGGTTTAAATAAAAAAATTTCCGGCTAGCAGTCAGAAAAAAACAGTAATCAGGTGTTTTATTGAGGCAACCCTTCCGGGATATAGCCGTTTTTAATACCAAATGAACAAGACAACCACAAAAAAATTTAGAAAGCATGTTTAGGAAATCCGTTTTTGCTTTTGCTGCCCTTTGCCTGGCCCTGGCAAGTTGCAGTTCTGATTCAGAAGATTTACTCACGAGTCCAACGCCTACCGTCTGTGACACAACAACAGTATCTTATTCAGCAACCATCACTCCCCTCATCACTAAATATGGCTGCCTGAGTTGTCATAGTGGAACAGCACCTGTTGGCGGCTTTGTACTTTCAAGCTACAATGCTGTAAAGGCAAAGGTAACTGACGGTCGCCTGCTTGGAGCCATTTCTCATGCAAACGGTTTCAGCCCTATGCCGCAGGGTGGAAACAAAATGAGTGAATGTGATATAAATCAGTTCAGAGCCTGGGTCAATCGTGGCGCTTTAAACAACTAAGATGAACCGGACGAAAAAAACCTCATTGATTGTAATCGTTTTCCTGCTGCTTGGGTTAGCGCTTACCGCTTACCTTATGTATACCCATGAAAATCCCGACCAGGTTTCAAAAACGCCGGACCATATCGTAACAGCAAATCAATTGCTTACTGAATTTGAAAAGGATGTTGCAACCGCTTCGGCCAGGTACATTGATAAAATAATTCAATTCTCAGGTTCATTAAAAAACATCGACACATCAGGATCAATCATAGTCGGTGCACCGGAAACTCAGGGAGAAATCATTGTGGCTATCGATCCGAGGTATAAAAAGTCATTGGCCGGTCGTACAAAAGATGAAATAGTTATTGTACAGGGAGTATGTGGCAGCTATATAAGGGATGAAGCATCGCCCGATGATTTGCTTGCGGGCCTGGGCGCCACGATCAGATTCAGGTCCGGAGGTATCAAAGACATACAAAAATAATCCACAATGAAACTAAAAACGCTGTTTTTTATTACAGGATGTATTCTCATCACTGGTGTTGGTTATGCGCAGGACAGGTATTTTACCAAAACAGGAACGATCCGGTTTTTCGCTAGTACGGATCTTGAAAATGTAGAGGCAACTAATCAAATAGTGACTGCAGTGCTTGATATCAAATCAGGAGCGATTCAATTTTCTGCGCCTATGAAAGCATTTGAATTTAAGAAAGGATTGATGCAGGAACATTTCAATGAAAACTATGTCGAAAGCGACAAGTACCCCAATTCGACCTTCAAAGGAAAAATCACAAACAATGCTGATATTAAGTATGGCACACCGGGCACCTATGATGCAAATGTTGAAGGTGATCTCACTATTCACGGGGTTACCAAACCCGTGTCTGCAAAAGCAAAATTAAATATATCAGCAAAAGATATTGAAGCCGGCACTTCATTTACTGTGTTGGTTGCTGATTATAACATATCTATTCCATCATTGGTTGCAGATAAGATTTCTAAATCCGTGCAAATAAATGTGACGACCAGGCTTGAGCCATTTACCCGTTGAACCAACTACCTGTTGAACCAATTACCATTATTAAAAATTCATGAATCGTGATGAAATCTATCTTGTATTTTTTGATTATCAGTTTAATTTCAATAAAAGGCCTTAGCCAGGATACCGATCTGCTGAAAGGCATCGCTGACACCACGAAGGCCCGTGAATATGTAACAGGTGCATATAAATCTACCAGGGTCATCATGTCTCAAAGTCTTGAGATGCTCAAACCTGGTGTGCTGGATTTTCGTATCCTGCACCGGTTTGGAAATATAAACCAGGGAATTTCCGAATTTTTCGGACTGGACGAAGCAACGATCAGGCTCGGTCTCGACTATGGTATTACGAAAAACCTCACAGTCGGTATAGGTCGTGCCAGTTTTCACAAGGAAGTAGATGGATTTTTAAAATATCGCGCAATTCAACAATCTGCTGGTTCAGGCAATGTTCCTGTATCGCTGTTGTTTGTGGGAGGAATGACGATGATTGGTGAATCCTGGAGCAACAAGGATCCGGAACCGGAATTCAAGCACCGGCTAGGATATTATTTTCAAGCCATCATCGGGCGGAAGTTCAATGAAATATTTACGCTCCAGTTAAATCCCACTTTCCTGCATCGGAACATGGTTCCAACCACCGGGGATCCGAATGACGTTTTCGCTACTGGTATCGGGGGCAGATTAAAATTATCAAAGCGTATATCATTAAATGTTGACTACTACTATGTGTTTGACCAGCCAGTCAGCTACGATTTTCATAATCCGCTTTCCATTGGGTTTGATATTGAAACAGGCGGGCACGTATTCCAGCTTCATTTTACAAATGCAGCGGGTATGAACGAAAAGGTATTTCTTACAGAAACCTTCAACGACTGGCTCAATGGGGACATCCAGTTTGGCTTCAACATTTCAAGATCATTCCAACTGGGGGGTAAAAAGAAAAAATAGCTGTTACTGTTCTTCATCAAATTGCGACTAATCTCAGTGGAGTGCTTCGGCACCCCATAAACAGTTTCCGTTAATTAATATTCGGACTATGAGATTTATAGCGATGTTTTTGCCGGCAATCCTTTTGCTAAGTTGCGCAAAGCCGGGCCAGGATGAAGTTATTACCGGCACGGCAATCACCGGTTGGGATGGAATAACAGTTATTAAGGCTTTCCAGGAAAGATATTCAAACCTGGTAGAAGTGCACATCATGATGCGGCCGGAAATGAAAAACAACATTTATGTATTGTGGCAAAGCATCGACACTAAACATAAAACCCGCCAATACAAATCTGTAATTCAGATAGGTAAACCGATGGGCGTTAATATTGAAGTAACACCTGGCTCACAAATCAGCGAAATTCACATTACAGGTTACGAGAAGGTTGCTGCGTGATAGCAGGACCTGGTCCGATATATGAATATAAAAGGCAAATGTTGTGAAACTGTTATTGCAAATAATCGAAAATTGCAAATAATCGAAAAAAATGAAGCCGGATCATTAGTTTGAAACGACCATCTTATATTTGGTCCATGAATAAAAGCCTGCTTTTTGTATTTTTTTTACTCTCAGCTTCAATACCAGTTACCGCACAGTTTCAGTCTGATTCAATCCTGGTTGAAGGTCGTTATCGTAGCTTTCATTTTATCAAACCAGCAAGCCTGGTACCTGGAGGCAACCTTCTTTTTCTGATGCATGGCTCCGGGGGCACCGGGTTGGGTATGGCAAAAACTACCACAAAACTTCAGGCTAAATCAGGCGGCGAAAACCTGTTGATTGTTTATCCGGATGGGTACCTGAATTTCTGGAACGAATGCCGCCGCTATTCCACCGCCATCGCGAACAAGGAGAATGTAAATGAAGAGGCGTTTTTCAAATCCATGATCAATTATTTTGACAGTTTATATAAGATCGATGTTAAAAAAGTGTTTGCAGCTGGAATGTCCGGTGGCGGACACATGGCATACAAACTTGGTTTAACGATGCCTGGTACTATCCACGCAATCGCAGCCATCATTGCAAATTTGCCGGACTCAGCTTCTATGGACTGCACCCCTTCTGGTAAACCATTACCTGTAATGATTGTGAATGGCACTCTCGATGAAACAAATCCTTATAACGGCGGAGAAATGTTTGTAAATAATTCAAGCTTTGGCGTGGTACGAAGTACAGAAAATAGTTTTGAATACTGGTCCCGCCTGGCTGGTTATAAAGGAAAACCTGTGAAAAGTTTGTTGCCCGATGTTGATCCGGCCGATAAAAAACTTATCGAATCTTATACTTATAAAAAAAGAAAAAAACCGGAAGTCACTTTGCTTAAAGTGATTGGCGGCCATCATGATTATCCGAATGACATTGATGTATTTCTTTATATCTGGGACTTTTTTAAGAGATCTTCTGTGAAGAACTAATAATTCCTTTTGATTCCTTATAAAATAAACATTTTCTTCCAGGCATCTCTTTTACCTTACCAGGACAACTGTACCCTTTTCAATTTTTTGAACGCCTGCAGCATCTTCATATTTGCACAACCAGATATAGACACCTGTGCTGGAAGATTTACTATTACTTGTCCCATTCCAGCCCAGGCTTTGCAAGGAAGAATTAAAGATCAGTGAGCCATAACGGTCATAGACTGAGAACTGGTAATTCTTTACAGTTCCTAAAATGACTGGTTTGAAAACATCATTCCTATTGTCATTGTTGGGAGAAAAAGCATTACCAATATAAAATCCTTTGGGAGGACAGTTTTTTGTAACGACAATAATGGAATCACGGTTGATGCAGTTGTTTTCATCCGTGCCCTGCAGCCAATAAAGCCCCGGATGATCAACAGTAATGCTTTCCGATGTTGAAAAATTATTCCATTCATAAGATTTAAATTCCTTCGCAGGCCGGATACTTATGTTATCATATGAACAGATGATGGTATCTGAAGGTAAAAATTTATTAACATGAGGATAGAATGAAACTGTAATCGTATCACTCATTATATTATTACATGCATCTGTTACCTGCAAATGATATCTTCCATCACGGTTCACAAGCAAAGCCGGTTGCGTTGAATTATCCTGCCACCTGTAAGACGAATAAGTAGATTGTGCCTGTAGCAGAACCTCTTTACCCCGGCAAATACTCAGATCATTTCCTAGCGCCGGAGGCAGCCTGTTGGTAACAGTCATCTCAATAATATTACTTGTGTCCGTACCTGGTAATGTACAGCCAAGATCAGATCCAAGTATACAGGTCACCTTATCACCATCTAGAATTGTTGTGCTTTTAAATGTTGGATCGGTATCACCAACCTTGCTGCCATTGATTAACCATTTAAATACCGGGTTAACAATCTGGTTTGTATTTGCAGCAGTAAATGTAACCAGGTCACCAGGACAAATATTGATAGCTGAAGCTGTAATGTTGGTTTCAGGATTTTGTGTGGCAATCACCTTGATGGAGGATGTAGTTGAAGGGCAACAGGCATAGTTTGCCGTTACCGTATAAGTACCTGGAACCATTGGAGTAATCCTGGTATCGATACTATTTGAAAATCGTTGAACGCGATGATTGGAATAGTCTGCTACATAGAGATAGTTATTGCCGACAATAAAAACACCAACCGGGTTATTTAACTGGTTAGCCGCATTTCCCTGGCCATTATTACCGGCGACTGTTGTACCAACTGAAGACCCGGGAGGATATTTCAGAACCTGGTGCGTCATATATTCGGCGACATATATATTGCCGCTACAATCAACAGCAACATCCAGGGGACGATAACCAAAACTTCCTGTAACCGTAGTTCCGGAGCTGGCTCCAGGTGCCCATTTCTGAAGCCGGTAATTATCGGTATCACAAATGTAAATATTACCTGCCTGGTCAACATAAATACCAGTTGGTGCATTTAGGCCAGAAGCGCCGGAATTGATACCATAATCACCGGCCACCACTATCCCAAAATTCGCGCCTGGTGAAAACCTGACTACGACATTTTCAAGTTGATCGGAAACATATAAAACTCCGTTTTTATCAACAAATAAATCAGTGGGATATGAAAGGACATTTAAAGAACCGCCGGCAACAGTTATGCCCGTTGCGGCACCAGGGACCCATTTCTGCACCCGGCCATTTCCCTGGTCAGCTATAAACACGTTTCCGGCATCATCAACAAATACACTGGAAGGCCGGTTAAGTTGATTTGGTGCAGCTCCTACTCCATTTCCACCGGCCACGGTCACCCCCGCGATTGCACCTGGCAGCCATTTTTGCACACGGTTATTAAACTGGTCTGCTACATAAATAATCCCCGTGGCATCAACGAAAATTCTGTCTGCATTTTGAAACTGGCCCGAGCCGGCACCTGTTCCGTTACCCCCGGCTACCGTAGTTGCGTTTACACTCAGTAAGACATTTTGGGTGGAAATAACTGTTCCATTTAATTGCCATTCTATGGATTCAGGCATCACATTAGTACTTAACCTTAATTCATTGGTAACACAGCCAGCTCCGGTAATAGAAGCCTGGGGAGTTAAAAGGCATTGGGAAATGACTTGTAAAGGATATGAAAGAGTTAGGTAAATAAAAAGCAGGTAAAATCTGGTTTGCATAAACAGGCTCGGAAGATTAGATCTGACATAAATATAGTGAACAACTGTCGTGAAACATAATACTGATGGCTGAGCCGGATGATGCACAATCCGACTGATAAATGTACCTGCTGATGTACGGTCTTGCTGATGCCTGATACCGGATCTCGGATCTCAACTGTTTACATTTAAGATGAGATAGATTTTAACTGCGGGTATTAAGATGAGATAGATTTTCACTGCGAATATTTAAGATGAAACAGATTTAGTAACTTGGTTGATATGAAATCTTCCAACCTTGCCATTTTTGCCCTTGGACTTGTTTTCAGCCTGCTGCAATTATCTCCTGCTTGTATAGCCCAGGACAACAAAGTGATACTTGCCATTTTTGCGCACCCTGATGATGAATCAACTGTTTCGCCTGTATTGGCTAAATATGCAGCAGAAGGGGCAGCTGTTTATATCGCTGTTGCCACAGATGGCAGGTATGGTTTCACTCCGCATTTTGGAATGAAAAATCCTGACAGTCTCGCAATAGTACGTGCTGCCGAAATGAATTGCCTGGCTTCAACGCTTGGCATCAATAAGCCGATCATCATGGGACTTCATGACCAGATGCGGATGAAAGAAGGTATGGATAGCCTGGGCAGCCAGCTTGGTAAAATGCGTAACAGGATCATCATGTTGTTTAACGAACTGAAACCCGATCTCGTTATCACCTGGGGTTCTTCAGGTTTAACCGGGCATCCCGATCATCGCAGCGTAAGCGACGTGGTAACAGAAGTGTTCGCAATGAAACGATGGGCGAAACCTGTAAACCTATATTATACAGAAGTGCCTTCGGGATCAATAACCGGGAACAATTTTTATTTGGCCACAGTTGACAGTTCCTATCTTAATGTTCGTGTAACAGTATCGCCGGCTGAACTTCAAAAGGCTCGTACCGCATGGGACTGTCATAAAAGTCAATACACCAAAGAGGGAATCGACGAATTGCAAAGGTTATTCTGGAACACCAAAAACGGTAACTTTTACTTTCGGTCTTATCGCGGGACTGAAATACGGAAGACCGGTTTATTTGATGAGATAAAATGATGCAATCAACAAATTTGCATGATTAACTCCTTGTCATTTGAGCTTAACGTTTATTGAAAAGTCTTTTGATCGGAAAGTTTATTGACAAGTATTGTGATTTGAAAGTTTATTGGAAAGTCTTTTGATCGGAAGTCTTTTGATAGGAAAGTCTATTGAGAGGCGCCGGCTTTTTCCAGGATCTCAACAATTGTATCATGGCCTTTCTTTTTTGACCAAGCCAACGGTGTGCTCCATGAACGTCCTCCTTTACCAGGATCTGCACCATGGTCAAGTAAATAATTAACCGCTTCTACCTGGCCCCATCGGGCAGCGAGACCCAGGGGTGTTGACTTATACTCTTCATCTATCGCTTCAATGTTTGCCCCGAATTGTAACAACAACTGCAATTTTGCTATATCACCTTTTTGTGCCATGTCATGTAAAATGGTAACATGATGGCAATTCATAACGTTGGGGCTCATCCCATTTTTTAGCATGTAAGCTGCGCCATCGTATTGTTCAAAATAATAGGCCTGTGTCCATTTCAGAATTGATGGAACTGTTGCTCCATAAGAAATAAGTAAATCGATCATTCCATACTGAGCCTCCTTTGCAGGCATCATCAATATACCTTCTCCCCAGAAATAAGTCTCGTCTTTTGCAAATTCAGGATGTTGTTTCAATATACTTTCGACGATGGCAAGATCATTTTGATCTACAGCATCTTCAAAATGCTGCCCGTCCTCTGACCGCGGAAAATGAATACGACCATAGTCACCCTCAAATTGCTGCCTCGAAGATTCTTTAGCATAGTCTGATAACTCCTCCGCTATCGGAACATAACCCGAGTCTTCCGCGATGACTTCCAGGCTATCCCGGAAACGATAATTACGGTAAGAAGGATCGTATGCACCGAGTGAAAGTAAATAACTTACCAGTTCCAGGTGACCCTCCCGCACTGCCAGGTGAATCGGGGGCATATAATTATATTGAGCATAGGCAAGATTCGGCTCTTCGGAAATAAAGTTCCGGACAACCTCAAGATTACCCTTATAGGTCGCCCATAACAATTCCCAGACCCTGGTTGCAGGTATCTTTTTGTTCCCCGGAATCTCAATGGGAAACCCTGATTTTAATTCATTAGGTTGTACCATCTGTTAATTAAATATAGAATAGTTTAGCTAATAATTTTGTTAACCAAATCAGATATACTTTGCATGATCCTTTTTGACGAAGTCAATACAGGATCATGGTGAATAAGCCTATAAATACATTAAGTTCGTTAATCAGTTATTTTTTGGGGATCTAATATGAATCAAATAAAAACCATACTGATAACAGGCAGCACTAGCGGAATAGGATTAGGTATTGCAAAAGTTTTTGCAGAAAAAGGACCCAATATAATTTTCAATGGCTTTGAAACAAATGAACCTGAAATGGAGCCAGGTCAGGATTATTACACGAACAAAACTATTACACGAAGATAAATCCGGCAATTTCAAAGAAGGAAATAGATCAGTAACTATTGAATTGCTGCTTATATTATCATGGTTTGCAGATCATAGTATTTATAAATATCGTAGTTATTAAAACCTATAGTTAAAATAAATTAATAGTTATTTATAGTTATAATAAATTATTAGCTACCACAAATTATTAGCTATCTCAAATTGATAGTTATAATAAATCAATAGAATCATAAATCTATAGCATCATAAATCTATAGTTATTTTAAAACTATAGTAATTATAAAACTCTATTAATCTTGAAGGCAATCGTTCAATCAAAATATGGAGGTACAGAAGTACTGCAACTCAAAGAGATCGAAAAACCATTTCCAAAAAACGATGAAGTATTGATAAAGGTTTGTGCTGTATCGATCAATGATTGGGATTGGGGGCTTATCCAGGGAGATTTTATCAACCGACTGCTATTTGGACTTTTCAAACCCAAAAAAATAATAGTCGGTTCTGATATTTCCGGTCGCATAGAATCTGTAGGCAAAAATGTAAAAAAGTTTAAGATAGGTGAAGCGGTATATGGCGATCTCAGCGGCACTTGGGGCGGTTTTGCTGAGTATGCCTGTGCCCCTGAAAACTCAGTTGCCTTAAAACCAGACAGTATGAGCTTTGAGCAGGCAGCAGCAATACCTCAGGCCGCTATGCTAGCCGTACAGGGACTAATCGATAAAGGCGAAATAGCCTCCCGGCAAATCACCACTGGTCAAAACACCTCCGGTCAAATCACCTCCAGCCAAATCTCCCCTGGCCAGATGGCCAACGGCCAAATCTCCAGCCGGCAAAAGTTATTGATTAACGGAGCTGGTGGCGGCGTTGGAACCTTCGCGTTGCAAATTGCAAAATTGTATGGACTCGAAATCACTGGTGTCGATAGCCCTGCAAAACTCGACATGTTGCGCTCCATCGGTTTTGATCATGTCATTGATTACACAAAAGAAGATTTCACAAAAAACGGCCAATGTTATGACCTTATCCTGGATGTCAAAACCAATCGTTCCCTATTCGATTATACACGTTGCCTGAATCCAAATGGTATATATGTTACAGTTGGGGGTTCGATAAGCCGGCTTTTACAAGCAGCTATTCTCGCACCAATGATCTCCCGGCTAACCAAAAAACAAATATGTATTGTTGCCTTAAAACCCAACAAAGACCTCGCCTACATAAATGAATTATTCGAAGCCGGAAAACTCAAACCAGTAATAGATGGAACCTTCACACTACCTGAAGTACCTGAAGCATTCAGGATTTTCAGCAAAGGAGAACAAAAAGGAAAGCTGGTTATCTCGGTCGTTACTTAACAAGTTACTAGTGATGAGTTATGAGTGAGTGATGACTGAGTTAAGAGTTGAGTTATAAGTTACGATTTACGGCTCTAGGTTTCATAATTCATAACTCATAACTCATAATTCTCTTACAGGCTGTCTGACCAAACCGACAGCCTGATATATAACAACCACCGCTACCCAGAATCTAATATACTTTCCAGAGCATTTGCAACTTCACCCCGGTTTACAATATGTATCGAGTATTGGTGGAAATGGTGCTTAAAGAATTGCCATATCTAATCCAACAGAAAGGCAATTCCGACATTAAAAACGACTTGCTTAAGACTACTGACTCCCAGCGCATCCATTTTATTAGTGGAATAATTATAACCAACACTTGCAATACCCGCAATTTTCTCATTGATCCTGGCAAGGGTTCCAATCTCAGGTCTCGCAACAAAACCCCAGTCATCATTTTCAATGACATAAATATTATAATACACATCCTGCGATGAGTATTGCGCGCCGAGGCCAATGCCGATATAAGGTTTGAATATATGACTTGGTAATTGCGGATAATAGTGCGCAGTCGCCATCATCGGAAGATTAAATGCCTGACGGATCATATCAGTAGTTACGGCAACACTGCCATCCGTTTTTTCATATGTTTTAGTGGGGAAATATTGTTCAACAGTGTTCCATCCAATAGCAATTCCTGCAGAAAACTGGTCACTGAAAAATTTGCGGTATTCAAATTTAAAGCCCGACAAACTTGTTTTCGAAATATAATTATTGCCTGCTGGTACATTGATCTCCCAGTTCAGTCCTATCAATTGGTCAATTTCAAACGATGATTTTGATTCCTTCTGTGCAAAACCACTGCTCCCGGCAAATACCAAAGTAATGAAGGTGATTAAATATTTTGCTTTCATCTCTAACGTTTTATTAATTTAATAATGTAATTATTTGGATTGGATATACTTGGACTGAACAAAGGCCTGGTCAATCGCATCGATTGCCATGTCGATATTTACTGTTGTAGAAGTTGCAAGGCCACCACCTATGAAAGCGTTCCAGATAACCACAAGTTTTTGCTTTGGAACGGCGCTTTTGAGATCAACAATATCAACAATTACATTACCACTGGTAATAACATAAGTTATACTGTATGGATAGTAAGGGTAGTACCCGCCCCAATAACCGCCACCCCACCAACCAGGATAGCCATACCACCAACCGGGATAAATCACACCAACATCTGTATCCTTTAAGGCTCCAAGGCTGACACCAAGATCAGGTTTGGCAGCTTTTGGTACAAACGTGTAGCCCCTTGTTGACATGTTTGCCTTGACAGCATCTACCAGTTTTTTCGCTTCCGCAGCCGGAAGCATTGAATCTTTGGAGGTTCCTGAATGGTAGGGAACCGTGTCGGAGATAAAGTAGGTTTTGTAAGTTCCAAAATCTACTTCAAGGTCGCGGTTTGTGGTAACCGTAAAGTTGTCTGACAGTTCTTCATAGGCCGGCTCCTTATAACAGCCCGCAAGCATGACCACCAGAAATAACGAAAGTGCAATCTTAATTCTCATAAAAATCATCATTTAGTATAGTGAATATTAGTGTGTGAGTTTATATGACATGCTTGTGCCATTCCTGGAAAATTATCCCATAACAATCCGCAGCAAAACCCATAAAATTCCTGGCCATATCGTCTTTGGTTTCAAAAAAATCGCTCGAAGTAATATTCTTTTCGAAAGATTTACATAATAATACTTCCCCTGTATCTGTAACCAGCAGATTGATCAAAACGCGGATTCTTTGGCCGATATAGGTCAGGCTACCGGTTATTATATAGTCAGCTCCGGCCAACTTACCAGCCTCGAGTATATTCTCCTTAATCTTTGCTTTCATTTCCAGCGAATAATATCCGATGACAGAGATGTCATGGAAACTTAAAAGCTCCTCGCTCATTTGTTCTTTCAGCACCAGTATGAATTCATTGATACCTTCTCTTTGTGAGGCTACCCTGAATGGAAAAATCGCTACCAGGGGTTTATTGACTTGTTCTATCAACAAAGGCAATACGTCGTTCGTTGATTTTGCTGTTCCACTTTCGGCAAATTCCGGAACATAACCACCTTTTGGAATCTGGATAATGATCGGATCATAAATTCCCTGGGTGAGATAATAATCATTTAATGCCCTTCTTAACCTGCCCGCATGGATCCGCACAATAGAATCACCATTTGGATTGAAATCCCGCGAACGATGAAGCACATTGATCGCAATGGAATACTCCTTTATCTGTACTTCCTTTTTTTGAATTGTCTCATGAATGATAAACTCAAGAAATCTGCTTAGAACAGGTGAGCTTCGGAATAGGGAAAAACCAAGGATCCGCTTTGTTTGCTGGTTGATGGCTTCAGCTGAGAACATAGTCTTGACTTCCATGTTAGATAGTTAAGGTTAATAGCAGTGCTTTATCCTATAGTGCATATTTCTTATCACAAATCAGGCTTCTTTTGTTGTCATTAACACCTGGAGCTCAATACAGCCAATCGTTCCCTTATTTTGTCCGCCCCGGATTTGCATATTGCTATTACGTGCCTGGAAATAAAATCCTCTGCTCTGCAGTATTTTTTTTTAGTTTTTTGTTTCGGATTGGTACCAGGCTTTATTAAATTCTGCAAAACCAGTGGGACAGCTATGGGTTTTAACGTAAAAGGACAGCCGAAAATCAAATGGGCATAAAATTTTCACTCAATGTCACTATGCAGGAACTAGATAGTTTCATCACATAAAAGATTAAACGTTTAATCAGTTAACAATCATGTAATATCGCATCAGAGGGTTTTTTCGGCAGGTTCATAATAATGCGCTAATTTCACTCCGATAATTAACTGTTTAGTTTTGTTGAACTCACTCCACGAGGAAAAAGACATTTTGTTAGACTTGCTTAACGGCAATGAAAATGCTTTTGAAAAAATTTATCAGTTATATAGCCCCCGCTTATTCGGCAAATTGCTTAAATTAGTCAAGTCAGAATCCCACGCCAAAGAAATCCTGCAGGATGTGTTTTTGAAATTATGGGAACACCGGAAGTCGATAGATCCTGAAAAATCATTTCGTTCATACCTCTTTAAGATTGCAGAAAATAAGGTTTATGATTTCTTCCGGAAAGCGGCAAGAGAAAAAATCATGGCTTCTCAGCTAATAGCTTTATCTACTGCTAATTACAATGTTATTGACGAATTTATTTCGGGAGATGAGAACCTGGCCATGCTTCAACGGGCCATTGATTTACTTCCCCCGCAAAGACAACAGATAATAAGACTTTGTAAACTGGAGGGTAAAAGTTATAAGGAGGTTAGCGAAATGCTTGGGATCAGTGTTTCAACTATCAGCGATCATATAGTGAAAGGTACCAAGGCAATCCGCGAGTATTTTGACAAAAATCATAAAACATTGGTTACCATCGTGGTGCTTTTCCTGGCGCTGCGCTAAAACCGAAATAAATTAAAATACTAAAAACATAAAAAAAAGCGGCAATTGAGCAGAGGATTTCTTAAAGGCAGTCGTAATAGCTATGGACCGTTCTGATAGTATGCAAGAGTTATTTAGAAAATACCTTAATAATCAATGTTCACCTGAAGAGGTGAAGGAATTTCTGGCCTATTTCAATAACCCCGAAAATGAGTCTCAACTCAGGGAACTGATTAGTGAAACGCTGGAAAATATTGATGTTGACGATGATGGGAGCCGATGGAGCCCAGCTACGGATGAATCCCTGGCTGTACTAAAAATGGAACTGTCTGCCGAAAAAAGCAATGTGGTACCAATTTACAGGAAGACCTGGGTAAAGATAGCTGTAGCAGCGATATTATTAGTGGGTGCATTTTCAATTTACAACCTGATAAATAACTCTAATCAAAAAAAAGGGTTAGTCATTACCAATAATACCCTGCAGAACCCTGGAAGCAACAAGGCTACTCTTACCCTTGCCGATGGATCTTCTGTTATCCTGGCAAATGTTCCGGAGGGCATAGTTACTGAACAGGGACAATCCCAGATTCTAAAAACCGTTGAGGGCGAGTTGGCCTATAAAAAATTAATTGAAAAACCAACCGAAGTTCTTTTAAATACACTTGCCACTCCAAGAGGCGGTAAATACCAGCTGATACTTGCAGATGGTTCGAAAGTCTGGCTAAATGCCGCAACATCTTTGCGTTTTCCTGCGGCTTTTGTTGGAACTGAAAGAAAAGTAGAGTTGAATGGAGAAGCATATTTCGAAGTAGCAAAGAATGCATCGATGCCTTTCAAAGTGGCAATAGCCGGCAAAGGTGAAGTGGAAGTACTGGGAACACATTTCAATGTTAATGCTTACATTGACGAGACTACATTGAAAACAACCTTATTAGAAGGGAGTGTAAAAGTAACGGGTATGGACAATGAAGATTCCCAAATCCTTAATCCCGGCGAGCAGGCGCAGGTAAGTCGAGACCACCGGATTACGATAAACAAAAATGCCGATATAGATTTGGCTATAGCCTGGAAAAACGGCGCTTTCAATTTTAGCAACGCGGATGTAACGATGGTAATGCGACAACTTTCCCGCTGGTATGATGTAGATATTGTTTTTGAAGGTTCAATTCCGCAAAGGAGGTTTAACGGCGAGATTCAGCGCGATCTGAAACTTTCGCAGGTATTGAAATTGTTAGAAAAAAACAATATTTACTGTAGGCTTAACGGTAAGACTCTGATAGTACAAAAACCTTAGTCCCACCCCTTTTAGGTTAACATCCAATGGCGACACCCTGATGGTGAAAAGTCGTCATTATATTAGTCCCCCGAAATACAAACATCTTAAGGTAAGACTCTGCTAGTGCACAACTAATCGTTTTTTAGGAGTAGATCCAAAAAAAACCAGAAATGCTGTTACATTTCTGGCCAATAATTTGGGTCAACTTTAAATAAATAAAACGCTTGAAGAGTCATTCATTCGAGGACCCAAACATTGCAAAGCTATGCAATTGATTAACTTGATTAATCTTTTTTTTAGCAAGTCAAGCCAGGCAAGCGATGAAATGGATGGGTTCAATTTTGATGACTGTTTTGTTACAGGTGTCTCTTGCAGGGGAGGCCCAAACCGTTAGCATCAGCGGCAAAGAACTTCCCCTAAAGGAGATTTTCTCCATTGTCAAAAATCAGACAGGTCTTCTGTTCTTTTATGATGCAACTATATTGCTGGACGCGAAACCAGTTACTATTAAATTAAAAAATGCGAGTCTGGAGATGGCTTTAAACGAAGTTTTTAAAGATCAACCCCTGACCTGGGTACTTGAAGATAAAACGGTTACCATTATCCGAAAACCATTGAAGTTTACCGCCCTATCCACAACACCTCCTTCCCAATCACCCTTATCAATTTCCATAAAGGGAGTTATAACAGATTTGAACGGAAATCCAATCAGCGATGTAAGCGTTCTGATTAAAGGCACAAAACGGGGAACAGTTTCCGACAAGACAGGAGGATTTTCAATCGAAGCGAAACCCAAAAATATCCTAATCCTTTCGTCTGTCAATTATAGCAGCAAAGAAGTAAAGGTGGAGAAAGGAAAAATGAATATCAAACTGGAACTGGACGTCAAACCAATGGAATCGTTTTTGGTTGGTGGTAACTTCAGTGCCATGAAAAGAAAAACGGATGCGACAACCGTAACCGTAATTGACTCTAAAAAACTGGAGCGAATACCAAACAACACGCTTGACCAGATTTTCAGGGGCTGGGCCCCTGGCACAAACAGCTTTGATGTTGGAGATGAAACCGAAAGCTTCCCCACTTTAAGTATCAGGGGTGCTGCGAGTTCGACTTCCCTGTCAACCATTGCCGTCTATATCGATGGTATCGAGTATGCGGGGGGCTCAGGCTATTTATCGCAGTTGGATAAAAACAATATTGACCGCGTTGAAATTGTGAAAGGGCCGGGTGCAGCCACCATGTATGGTACCGGCAGTAACGCAGGGATTGTACAAATATTTACCAAGAAGGGGCCAGCTAATCAAAATAGTGTAAACCTGACCAGCAGCGCAGGTTATTATAAAAGCAAATGGGTTGAATCAAATCCTTTTCAACAAATGCATAACCTGGAAACAATAACCAGCTTTAAAAATGTGACACTGAGACTGGGAGGATCATTTAGATCCGTGGATGCTTACCTGCCGGATGGAGGTGAAAAAAATAAGGGATTTTATGCAAGTGCAAGATTCAATAAGGACAAATGGGAATTGAATGTTTCCTCCCGTTATAATGACAGGAATTATAGTTTATCCAGGAGACCATACTATGATACCGCGGTTAACCCAAGGCAGGACATTTTGTTAGAGCCAGTACCCGGCCTTATTATCCCGGCTTATATTTGGATGAACGTAATGCCCAGCTCTTCGAGATATAAAAACGGTATCACCCAGACCTATGTTAATGGCCTAAATCTGTCTCATAAAACTAAGAATAATTGGACAAATCATTTTGACGCGGGATTTACCGTAAATGACAGTAGAGAGGTTCCCGCGCCCGTAGCAGGAGCCCCACTTCAAAGGCAATATTTCACTGTAAAAAATAACATAACAACCATCCGGTATTCAAATGTACTCAACCTGGATAACAGCAATGGCTTAGAGACAATAATTTCCAGCGGAGTTGAATATAAAAAATACTCCGCTTCAACAACCATAACACGTGCAACAGCAGCTGCCACTTTATTTATCAAAGACCCTGATAATGAAAACTATGGTGCGTTTGTGCAATTGAATCCATCCTATAAGAACATCTTTTTGACGATGGGATTGCGATATGAAAAAAACAACCTGTTCAAAGCGGCGTGGAACCACAGAGTCGGTCTGACCACAAATTTTAAAACAGGTTTGCTGACGATAAAGCCAAGAATTTCCTGGGGTAAGGGAATCACTTCTCCCCAATATGAGCAAAGATTTGGGACCCCGGCAAATATCAGTACTATAGTTTACGCTAACCCTGATATCAAACCACAAAGCCAACAAGGCTTTGATTATGGAGTCGAGCTCTATGACAGGAAAGGAAAATTTAAACTGGAAGTGGTGTACTACGATAACATTTTGAAAGATATGATTGCTCAGGAAGAGCTTGGAGCTTATCCAAAAGATACCACCGTGGTAGCTTTTATATATAGGAATGTGGGTAAGGTAGCAAACAAAGGATGGGAATTTTCGGGTGAATACAAGGTGGGACGTTTCAGCCTGGGTGCAAATTTTTCAATCATGAGTTCTACAATTAAGGACACGACTGGTGCTTTCCGCATTTATCAATTCAAAAATAAAGCGCCCGGTACAGAAATGATGAATCTGCCCAGGCATACCGCAGGCCTGGAGCTGCAATATTCCTTTTATAAATTATTCGGCAAATCAGACAAAGGCGTCATCTCACTGAGTGTAACGGAGGTGGACGGCATCAAAACAACCGACTATCGTTCTTACGCCATAGATGTGGCATATGGTCGTACTCCTTATGACCCTGGTGGTTTAAGTTACCCGGTCATAACCGCACCTGTTTTCAGGGTAGGTCTTTATGCCGACTATTGCTTGCTGCCTAACCTGCGTCTTTTTACACAAGGGTATAATATTCTGAACGATTATGATTACGAATATTCAAGTGATTATCCAACTCATGGTGCGACCTGGTTATTTGGATTAAAATATAGTTTTTCTAAAGCGAATAATTAAGCAGTATAAATTTTCTCATATACAGTTAGTTTTGGTAAAGGGGGTGTTTCTACACCCCCTTTCATTTTCAGTAACACCAGGTACAGGAAGTTTTGCAACTACATTAAAGATTTTTTTTGAGAAATGCCATTTAACTGTGAATTACTGCTGTTATTTGGATAACACCTGTAAAAGATATTAATTTTGTCTTTTAATATAATTGCCTTCCATAACTATGTTACAAACCATAGTTACATAACATAGTTCCCTATCATAATAGTCTTACGATTTTTGAAGATCAGCCTTCCAAATCACAAGAATATTATTTCGTTTTTATAAATTGGTAAACACAGGAAATATTTTTATCTACAATATGCGATTAGAAAAAAAGTATAGATAAATCCCGGTAAAAAAAAATCGCCGCGCTTAGTTCAGATACTTAAGACAGTTTTCTCATATAGCAGTTAGTTTTGGTTAAAGGGGATGTTTCTACATTCCCTTTTTTGTTTTAAAATACTTACCGGGTAAAGCTTTCAACTGCTTTATACTTTCATAATGATTAAATGAATTTAAATAAGTTAAACGTCCTGTTTAACAGTGAATTACTCCTATTATTTGGCTACAGTATACAAATGATACTACTATTGTCTTTTATAATTTATGGCAGTCAATACTCATACAAATGATTCCAAAAGCTTTGAATACTTCTCAGTTTGCTGAATACATCGAGACCATCAAGATGCTGTATAAAGTTGATGACGACTTCAAAACACTTTGCGACGATTATCTGACAAGTAAAACAAGTCTTGAAAAATTCAAGGAAAAGTCAGTAGAAGACAAGCAAAGGGAATTGGAATATAAACGCCTTTCCCTGGATCTCGAAAAAGAAATCCTTGAATATGTAATTAAACGGAGTTGAACCTCGTCCGGGACACCGCTTAGCCTAAACATCAAACCAGCCCAGAAGAACATTTGACAATAACGATAACAACCATTTGAAAAAATAATACCCAGGAGATTTTCACATCAAATTCTTAAACAATGATTAAAATGAAACATTTATTCCGATTGAAAACAATGGCTTTGGTTGTAACAATTGCTTTGTCGGTTGTGACCAATACCCTGCAGGCCCAGGAAGAAGAAAAAAAAGCGATGGATATTTATGGCTTTATCATGATGGATGCCGGTTATAATTTTAACCAGATCCATCCTGATTGGTTTGATGTTATCCGCACTACCAAATTACCTTCCTTCAAAAATCAATATGGAACAGATGGAAATTTCTATGCCTCTGTTCGCCAGACAAGGTTAGGATTCAAAAATTATTTTCAAACCGGATTGGGTGAGTTGAAAACTCATTTTGAATTTGAAATGTTTGGGACGGGAGTTGATGCCGGGCAAACCACCATGCGTTTGCGTCATGCTTATGCTGAACTCGGAAAGTTTGGAGCAGGTCAGACCTGGAGCCCCTTCATGGACATTGATGTGTTCCCTAATACAGCTGAATACTGGGGGCCTCCGGGAATGGTATTCTTCCGTAACATTCAGTTTCGTTTTATGCCAATCCAGGGAGATAGCAAGCTCACCATTGCATTGGAAAGACCAGGTGCGAGTGCTGACCAGGGAGTATACTCAGACCGTGTTGAACTTGATGGCGTGGTTCCAAGATTTCAATATCCTGATCTTTCTGCAGAATACAGGCATGGCGGAAAATGGGGTTATGTTGAACTGGCTGGTATACTGAGAAGAATGGAGTGGGTTGATCAGAACAATGATCCACTGGAATTATCAGGTGAGGCCACTGGTTGGGGACTTAATCTTAGTACCAACCTTAACATCGGAAAAAAGGATGTGTTCAGGGGCCAGGTAGTTTACGGTGAGGGAATACAAAACTATATGAACGATGCACCGGTTGACGTTGGTATCAAAAACAATTTCTCCAATCCCACAACCCCGGTTAAAGGTGTTGCACTGCCGGTTCTTGGTGTTGTAGCGTTTCTTGATCATACCTGGAATGAAAAGTTCAGTTCTGCAATCGGTTATTCTATGATTGATATCGACAATTCGGATGGCCAGACTGCGGACGCCTTCAAAAAGGGTCAGTATATAGTTGGTAACCTGATGTACTATCCTGTTAAAAATGCGATGGTAGGTGTCGAGTTTCAATGGGGCGACCGCGAAAACAACAGCGACGGATGGAGCACTTCTATTTCCAAGGTCCAGTTTTCTTTTAAATATAATTTCTCACAAACTTTTTATAGAAAGCCATAAGACTGTGATTGCAGGATAATCCACTATTAGGTGGATTCCTTCTTCGCGAAGCATTAATCAAGAATCGTAAAAAATAAAATAACGTAAAATGAAAAAGATAATCAAACTGGCCGGAGCGTTTATGCTTGTAGTCAGTATTTCTATGCCTTCAGCAACAGTCATAGCACAAGCCACAAGCACCAAAGCTTCGGCCAAAACAACCGCCAATAAAGCAACGGCTCAACCTGCACTTGATTACAAGGGAGCTATCGACCGTGCCTTTGCGAAGTTTAAGGATCTAAAGGAAGGCAAAAACGCAGATTACATAAAAGAGCTGGCAAATGTTGATCCAAACATCTTTGGTATATCGATCGTAACTGCCGATGGCCAGGTATTCTCAGCCGGGGACCTTGACTCAAGGGTTTCAATTCAATCCATCTCAAAAGTTTTTACACTTGCACGTGTTATTGAAGAACAGGGAGCAAAAGCTGTAATGGATAAGATAGGTGTTGATGCTACCGGCCTTCGATTCAATTCTATTGTTGCAATAGAATTGCAGAAAGGCAAAGAAATCAATCCGCTTGTTAATCCGGGAGCAATTGCAGCCGTGAGTATGATCAATGGCACAGACTCCGCGGCCAAATGGAAAAGTATATTGAAAACACACAGCGATTTTGCAGGGGAATCTTTGCAGTTGAACATGCCCGTGTATATCAGTGAGGCTGGCGATAACCTGAGAAACCAGGCTATTGCACATTTGCTATTGGCTTATGGCCGTATGTATTTCGACCCTGTTCAATCAACTGATGTTTACACTAAGGCTTGTGCTATCAATGTTAATGCAAAGGACCTTGGAATAATGGCTGCAACCCTTGCAAATGGTGGAACTAACCCAATTACAAAAGTGAAAGTTGTATCTCCTGAAACCTGTGCCTTCACGATGTCTGTCATGGCTTCAGCTGGTTTATATGATGATTCAGGCCAGTGGCTCTATGCCGTAGGATTACCTGCCAAGAGCGGAGTTGGTGGTGGAATTATCGCCGTATGCCCTGGCAAGTTTGGGATTGCGGTTATCTCTCCCCCATTGAATGTAGTTGGTAACAGTGTAAAAGCCCAGAAAGTTATTTATGAAATAGTAAAGGAGCTTAAAGTGAATCCTTATATGGTTGAGGTAAAACAATAATGGATCATACCATTCAGATAATCTAAAATCTTTTATATTGAAAACAATTGTTTATATCACGTGCCTGCTTTGTTTGTCCGTGATTTTGGCACATGCACAAAATTCGGCACCTGATACAACCAAGCCTCCCGATGGAAAATTGATGAGCTATCCAAACGAAATTGCTGCCGGTGAATTTACTCCCGGAAGTGGCTTTCAGATAGTGAAGTCTAAATATGCCAGCCTGAACATAAGTTTGTATGGGATGGCCCGCTACGTAAATCAATTGCCTGGAACCGAAACCTGGAGTGACCATCGTGATAGTGTAAGGGTTTTTGATGGCCGCAATGATATTCACTGGCATCGCAACATGATTTGGTTCTCGGGCTTTTTAGGTACTCCAAAACTTACTTACACGCTCACAGTCTGGACGGTCATGACCACTCAGCAGACGTTGCTTTATGGTAATATCCAGTATCGCTTCAATAAACATTTCCGGGCTGGAATTGGTGTGATACCCAATACGAGCGTAAGGACAATGCAAGGGCCATTTCCATTTTTTAGTTCTACGGACCGAACCATGGGTGAAGAAGCACTACGTGGAGGATTTACCAATGGCGTTTTTCTGAGCGGTGAAATCGTACCACGTCTGTACTACACAACAATGTTAGGAAACAACCTGAGCACACTTGGTGTTCAGTCAGCAAAATTAACCAGGAATCTATCTCACGGCCTTATGCTTATGTGGATGCCAACAACAGGCGAATTCGGTCCTCGCGGTGGCAATGGCGACTTCGAACATCATGAAAAACTGGCCACTCGTTTTGGCGGGAACTACAGTCATAGCCGTGAAAATCGCTTCAACAACACGGGTACACCAAGCCCTGATAATACACAGGTCCGTTTGTCTGATGGTGTTTTGTTTTTTGAAACTGGGGCGCTGGCTTCCAAAACCACTGTTAATGAAGCCGATTACAATTTGTTCACTGTTGACCTTGGGTTCAAGTACAAAGGATTTGCACTGCATACCGAATTCTACAATCGCACCCTTTCTGATTTTGATGCGGATGGTCCTGTTCCGATCAATAGAATTGAGGATAGAGGTTATAGCATACAGGCACTTTATATGGCGGTACCGAAAATCCTATGTGTGTATGGAGTTTATTCGGGATTGGTTGATGAATTCAAACGTAATCCCTGGGAAATCGGTGGCGGCGTAAACATCTACCCGCTTAAATCCAGGAGCTGGAGACTGAATGCACAGGCTATGTTTATTCAAAAAAGTGCTGGCGGAGGAACTTTTGGGCTCTATAATTCCGGACAATCCGGAACGACGCTGACCATTGGAACAGATATTCTTTTATAGTCAGATTCAGATTTCACGGTTGGCGAATATCCGATAGCAACCCATGTAAATATTAAATAAACCATGCTAATATGAAGATGGCCGGTAAAATAATCATTGCTCTTCTATTGATTAACAATCAAGCTTCATCACAAAGCAATGTAAAAGCTGATACCTGGCTGTTCAATGATAGCCATTTCCACCTGACAAATTATATACAGGAAGGAATCAGTGCTAAGAAATTTATTGAGTTGATGGGCAATAAAGTAGGACGTTCAACCCTTTTTGGAATACCCGTGCAGCAGCAATGGTCTTACCAGAATTCTGGAAAATATGCACCCAGCTATTATCTGCAAACAGATGCACCATTGTATTACTACTCTTTTACCGATGCCTATATAGCAATGCAGTATCGGTCACTTAGCAAAGAGCAGCAAAGTAGGCTTGATCCTATGATCACCGGTTTCAATCCTGCTGATATGTATGCGGCCAAACATATTGAACGTGTTCTCCGGAGTTTCCCTGATGTCTTTACAGGCATCGGGGAATTCTCCATTCACAAAGAGTTTGTTTCATCAAAGATAGCCGGCGAGGTTGCCAGTCTCACTAACCCTGCACTTGACAGCATCCTTGAATTTGCTGGTAAAGCAGGATTAGTGGTCGTGTTGCACAATGATATGGATATGCCAATGGCAAAGGATAAAACGGAACCAGTATATCTAGAACAAATGAAAGATGTTTTGAAGCGACATCCGAAAACCACAATCATCTGGGCGCATATTGGTCTCGGCCGTATTGTGCACCCGGTCGGACTTTCATCTACTCCTACCGGTGAAAGATCTTCAACGCATATTGATATTGTAAAACAGATTCTTGATGATGCTTCTATGCCAAATGTGTATTTTGATATTTCCTGGGACGAAGTGGCGAAATATATAATCAGTAGTTCAAGATCAATTGAGAACACCGCGAAACTAATGAACAATTATCCTGACAGGTTTTTGTTTGGTACCGATGTAGTGGCCCCCCCGGATCAACCATTCTACATGGCAGTTTATGATATGTACACGCCTTTATGGAAAGCACTTACACCGGAAGCAAGCGAAAAAATAAGAAAGGGAAACTATATCCGGCTTTTTGATGAAGCAAGGAAAAAGGTCAGGGCCTGGGAAAAAAATAACATTGTCCCTTAAGAGGATTACTTGCTATGGGTACAGATATGGGTTCTCGCTACAGCCACTTGGGAAAAATACGCAGGAATTACGCCGGATGGTTGATATCTCATAACAAGAAAATTATGAACCAAATACCTCCAAATATGTTGACGGTTGACTACTCGAAGAAAAATCTTCAAAAGTCATCTTTCAAAAATAAGAACCTCGCCAATGTCAGCTTCGTTGATAGCGATCTCCGCGGTGCAGATTTTAGCGGCGCAGATTTGAGTGGTGCTGATTTTACTCATGTTAAAACGGGGATTACTCCGGTTAACACTGCCCTGTTGTTTCTGTTTGCGCTGGCTATCTCGTTGGTTTCAGGCTATGTTGCGATGCTTGCCGGTACTACTGTCCAGGGAATGCTGAAATCTGATGATCATAAAGTAAAACTTGCGGGCTATGTTTCTATCGTGCTCATTGTTGTTTTTATCGTCTATAGCTATTTAAAAGGAGGCAGAAGTGTCATCAGGAACTTACTAATCCCTGTTATCATTATTTCTGTATTAATTGGTGTTGCAGGTTATATCTCAGGTATCGGTACAGGCCGGGGAATGTTTTATATTATTCTCTCTTTGGTATTGGTGTTCATTATGTTTCTCATTGGCACCATTGCCAGGGCCTCCGCAGGAGTATTGTCTTCTTCCCTACTGTTCCTGGTTGTTGCAATTGCAGGAAGCGTATTTGGCAAAAGCGTTGGTGGTGGAATCGGAACGGTAATCATGGCCATTGCCTGTGCACTTATCAGCAAAAGAGCACTAAGCGGTGCAAAGGGTTTTAGGGGATTAAGAAAAATAGCATCTTTTATTACAAACAAATTCGGAACATCTTTCCGAAATGCAAAACTTACAAATGCCAATTTTGCTGAATCAAAAATTCATAATGCTGATTTCACTAATGCAGATTTATCATCGGTAAATTGGGGAGATTCAAAAAAGATAAACTGTAGTCCGGGGTTGGAAAAATATTAGTATAGAAACTTAAACAAATACTGCAGGAGATAAAGAAAATAGGTGGAATTAACATAAAACAATTCAAATGACAGGCATAGAAAATACGGGTCAGGTAATTCCTCATATTCCAAACAGCAACGAACTGGCAGTCGAAAGAACATTGCTTGCGCATGAACGCACATTGTTAGCATGGGTGAGAACTGCTATCTCGATGATTTCATTTGGATTCACTATATATAAATTTTTCCAGGAAACGAGCAAAACTCCGGAGGGGGCTGAACGTTGGGTGAGCCCACGTATTGTAGGAATGACCATGATCTCCTTTGGCATTTTAGCTTTGATGTTAGCTCACTGGCAACAACAATTGGCTATGAGGAAACTTAAAAAGAATTCTCCGGATCTTCAAAGGTCGATTTCATCAATACTTAGTACGCTTGTGTTGGTATTTGGTCTTTTATTGTTTTTAGGAGCATTATTCAGGCAATGATGATTATCCATATACATTGCTTAACAAAACAGCATTCAGATGCCAAACCTTGAATTATTTTATTAATTTTTTTTAATCCGCAGGCAGATTGTTCAACTATTCATGAATGAAAATTATCACGGTATGCTTCGCTTTGCTTTTCTGTGGTTCTGCTTATTCACAGGCTTTAAAGGATACATTATTTTTTAGCAATGGTTCTGTGATAGTTGGGAAACTGGAGTCAGTTAAGCTTGGTGTAGTATTATTTGATCCGGATGATGCAAACGACATCACCGTTCAACTGAGAAGACTTAAAACTATTTCGGCCAATAGAAAGATTTTCAGGATTGAGACGGTGGCAGAAGAGGTACATTTTGGAACGATGCTGGCACATCCTGATATGAACAAAGTTTATGTTGCAACAAGTCTGGATACTTTAATAATAAATGTGGAAGATATTTCGGTTTTATATGCATTTGATCAAACAATAGCTGAAAGATTTTCCGGCTCTGTTGGCCTGGGCTATACATATACAAAATCAAGTGGGTTCGGAAGGTTGAATTTTGATGCAAAAATAAAATACACTTCAAAAAAGGCTGAATTGAGCCTGGCTACACTCGGGATCTATACTATATATGACAGTTTGTTAAGCAGGGAAAAAGAAGAGGTAAGCATCAAATACAATTATTATTTTATCAGGAAATGGTTTGCCACTGCATTCGTGGTTTATCAACGAAACCTTGAACTGGGCCTCGAAAGAAGGTACCAGGAGGGCCTTGGCATTGGAAATAAATTCATAACGAGCAAACATGTATACTCCTGGGCCAGAAGCGGTGTGGTAATTAACCAGGAAAGAGGTACAGATGATATCAATTCAGGCGTGCTGACCGAATTATTCGGACAATTGGAGATCAATTTTTTCAGGTTTGCAAAACCAAAAATAAACGTACTCCTTGCCGAAAATTTTTATTATAGCCTTTCGCAAACAGGTCGTTTTAGAAACGATGGTTCATTAAATGTTACCTGGGAAATTTTTAAAGATTTCAATTTAAGTCTTGAACCATATAATAACTATGATAGCAAACCACCAATTTCAGGAGGTGACAAATTTGACTTTGGAATCGTTTTCGGGATTAATTATAAATTCTATTAATTAAAACAAGTATCGCGTACAAATCAGGCCCATTAAGAATTTAGCTATTGAACAAAAATCGAAATAAACAAAACGGTATCTAGTCTTTCTTAAATAAAATAATTGGTTATGAAAAAATTAAGTTTAATCCTTTTGATGTTTTGTGCATTTGAAGGGAGAGCCCAGAAACAACCCGAATTCAGGTTGAACATTTATGGAAGTTATGTTTTTGATGACAGGGTCGATTCGTATTATTCAAATACTTCTTATTATGAGGGAACCGTCAAAGGCAATCTTCTTTGGGGTCTTGGAGTAGAATATATGATTCAGCCTACTATGGGCATTGAACTAACATATTTACGCGAAGACACCAAAGCGCCAACTACCTATTATGATGATCAGGTGATTGTTAATAACGTAAAGACAAAGGAATTCGACCTTGGCATTAATTATCTCATGCTTGGTACTACCAAATATTTCCCGCTGAGTGAAGTTATCGAGCCATTCTTTGGCCTGGCATTGGGTATTGGTATAATAAACGGCTCTGATCCTTCAACCAGTGAAGAACGTAATGCCACTAAGTTCGCCTGGACAATAAAAGGGGGAACAAATATCTGGGCATCGGAAAAAGTGGGAATAAAACTGCAGGCCGGTCTGACATCCATAGCGCAGGGAGCTGGTGGGGGAATATATTTTGGAACAGGTGGAGTAAGTCCTGGTTTATCTACCTATTCTTCTATATTCCAGTTTTCACTTGGCGGTGGGGTTGTTTTCAAGTTGGGTGGCAAAAGAAATCAATCACAACAATAATTTGTTGTTTGATTCCTCGAAATCAGATTTTAATAAATAAGTGGGATCTGCCTATCATCGTTACCAAACATGCGTGATTCATCTCAGTTTAAGCAATGGTACTTTGTTACCGTGAAATAAATTACAACTCCGCAACGATAAACCTGGTACTCATATCTGAATAATGGAAATAATTAAACATATTGTAGTGGTTCGCTCTGGGAATTGAATTGTTGGCTGTTGCGGTCATTGTTGGCGGTGTGTTGATAGTGGGCATTACCCGTGGCACTGTCCGCTACCTATTCCGCCTGGGGGAAGAACGCGCGTTCGAAAATTACAAAATTCAACTAATCAGGCCGCTTTTGCTTGGTCTTGAATTAATGGTGGCAGCGGATGTAATCAGAACTGTCATTTTGGAACTGACGCTGGCCAATGTCGCTATACTTGGACTCCTGGTACTTATTCGTACTTTATTGAGTTGGTCTCTGGCAGTAGAACTGGAAGGGCATTGGCCCTGGCAAGCATCTTCAAATGAAGCAAGGGCAAAAGAAAATAAACAGGGGCTTTGACCCACCCTTTAATCCATATCACTGTCAATATATAAACCCGATTCACCCAAAATTTAATATTGTTATTTCTTCGGAATTATAATAAGAAAATGGTTGAATCAGGTAAAGTTGTCCAGTGTTTAATTTTCACAATGAATCCCGATTCCTCTCAGCCCATAATATCGGGTCACGACATTCATTACTTTTGCCGGAAAAAATTATGGCAGGAAAAACATCACCGCATATTTTAAGCACATCCACAAATCTGTTGGGATTTTGCCTGGTTGTAATCACTTCGTTGCATATCGCACAAAAATCTCAAACTACCCTTGTTGATGAGTTTACTTCCCTGGTAGCCCTTTTACTTACGTTTTCAAGCATCTTGTCTTTCATTTCGATCAGAACAAATAAACCACGCATCGAAAAAGCCTTTGAAACGATTGCTGACCTGCTTTTTTTCACATCACTGACCGGCACAGCCGTCATCATCATTTATATCACTATTAGCTTTTGGAACATTTGAAACCAGCAATCTTTAACCTAATATGCCCTGTTCACCCGGTACTGCCGGATTGATGGCCATAAAAATATTTAAATAATATAAATTTTTCATATTTTCATTTCGTTGAAGAAACTAATTGCCATAATTCTTTTTACTATTTAGAAAACAGCCTGTACAGGTTGTTAAACTTGTCTATACAAACCAATAACTGGTCTGTAATACCTGCTTTCGTTTTTAAAAACAGGTGGCAAACCATAGCCTCATAGCAATCAACTATCAAAAAAACAACTACCAGATATGCCTTATATTCCACTGGAAGCGCATTTGCCGGGAATTACCGGGCTGCTTGAATACAGGAAAGACACTGCAGCTCCCATTCGTGAACTGACTCAGGTTCTATTACGCGGACCATCTTCATTAACGGAGGGGGAAAGAGAATTAATTGCAACCATCGTATCTCACCGGAACGAATGTACATTTTGTGCGACGGCCCATACTGCCGCAGCTGATGTTTTACTGCAGGAGTCAGAAACCTCCGAAAAAGTAAAAGAAAACATTGCAACTGCCCCGGTAAGTGATAAAATGAAAGCACTACTCACTATTGCTGCCCAGACACAACAAAGCGGCCTTGCGGTAACAGAAGAATCAATACAAGTTGCAAAAGCTGCCGGTGCTACTGACATTGAAATTCATGATACAGTATTAATTGCTGCACTTTTCTGTTTGTACAACCGCTATGTAGACGGCCTGGCCACCGTTACACCATCCGACCCTGGCTTTTACACAGGATTGGGCGAGCGTCTCAAAAATCATGGTTACACCAGGTTGCCTCAGGGTTATGATCATTTAAAAAATAACTCATGAATCAACAGGAAAAAATAACTTCCTATCATTGGATATTATTTAATGTGTGATTCCTGGCAACTGCTTTAGCCGGGATAAATTCCCGTTGCCGCTCACAGAACAGTAAATAAACTATATCACCCTTTGCCAATCGAATAATAAATTCGATTGGCAAAGGGTGATATAAAAATTATCGTTTAAGCAACAACGTTAAAGCTGGCGATTTTTATGGTATAATACATAAATTACTTATGGCCTGATAATGGTTCCATCGCTTTTTCGAACCTGCCACCTTGATTTTGTGCCAATAGGATATTTTGCGGCCTCCTTTTCATTAACATCCACTCCAAGACCGGGAACTTCGTTTACAGACATATATCCGTTGCTCATAGTAGGGCAACCAGTAAATATGCTTTTTAATTTGTCTGAAAAATTTACTGCCTCCTGGATGCCAAAATTCCAAACTGCTAAATCAATATGGGCATGAGCAGCATGACCTACCGGAGATACATCGCCAGGACCATGAAAAGCCGTTTTTATATTAAACCATTCCCCCAGCCTGGCGATTTTCATAGCTGGTGTAATACCGCCAATTTGTGAAACGTGCACGCGTATATAATCAAACCATTGATTTACCATCGGCATCTTGAACTCGTTGATATTATTAAATAGCTCACCCATGGCTATCGGAACCGTGGTACTTGCCCTGAGTTGTTTAAACCATTCCATGTTTTCAGGTGAGAACGGATCTTCCATAAAATAAGGACGGTAATCTTCCACGGCCTTTATCATATTAATTGCATCCATAGGCTGAACCCTTTCATGGATATCATGGAGCAGCTCCACTTCATCGCCACAAACCTTGCGGGCCATCTCAAACATCTTTGGAACTGCTTTGAGATAAGCCCGTTCATTCATAAAACTATCTCCTTCATAACCATATCCGGCTGCCTGGTAATCGGGTTTCTGGGCCAGCGCACCTACTCCACCATAACCACCTTGCTGTATCCGCACATGACGATAACCCTGGGCCATGAATTTTTGTACACTTTCGGCAACGGCTTCAGGTGTGGTTCCACTTGCATGTCCATAACAATCCACTGCGAAGCGGCTTTTTCCCCCTAATAACTGGTAAACCGGCATATTAGCGCGTTTGCCCTTTATATCCCATAAGGCTTCATCGAGCCCGCTCAATGCATTATTTAATACAGGTCCGTTTCGCCAATATGAACTGACATAAGCGGAGTTCCACATGTCTTCTATATTGTCTACATCTTTGCCAACACAAAATTCATTTAGATAGCTGTTGATAGCAGCAACAACAGCCACCGCCCTTTGAGTGAAGGTGGCACAACCTAACCCGTACAAACCAGGCTCTGTGGTTTCAACCTTTACAACTATAAGATTGATGCCTTCGGGTGCGGTTGCAATTGCTTTCACACTTTTTATCTTTACCGGGGGCACACCAACCTTATAGCCCGCATGTACATGCGAATCCTGCGCGTTAAGAACAGGACTTCCAAGCAGGCCAAATAAACCTGCGGTTGAGCCTAAGGCAAGCTTTTTAATCGTGTCTCTCCGGCTTGATGAAAATTCGGTTTCAGTTTTTTTCATGGACTTTTTTTTTAATATTATCCGATCAGGTTAAACTACTAAGATTTACTTTTCCCTTTTTACGGGTAAGCAGATGAATGATAATCCAGGCAATCAAATAGGTGAAGCCGCAAAGTGTAAAGATCAAATGATACCCCCCGGCCAGGTTACCCGCAGCTTTATAACTGTCAAGTAAACTTCCGATTAATATCGGAAATAAAATGCCGCCGACTGCACCGGCCGTACCTGCGATACCTGTTACTGAACTAACGGCTTCCGTCGGGAACATATCCGAAGCCATGGTAAATACGTTTGTTGCCCAGGCCTGGTGCGCGGCCACTGCGAGGCTTATGAGACTAACAGCTATCCATGCTTCGGTAGCAAATTGCGCAAGTATGATTGAGACTTCCAGCACTGCAAAAATGATTAGAGCTGTTTTCCTGGCCTTAAGAACGGGCCATCCTTTTTTGATTAACCAGGATGACAAGTACCCACCCCCAATGCTTCCCACAGTGGTGGCTGCATAAATAATCATCAACTGGAGGCTTGGTTTTTTAAGGTCGAGACTAAAAATGGATGAAAAATAAGAGGGCAACCAAAATAGAAAAAACCAAAAAATAGGATCAATAAGACCTTTACCGGTAATCATTGCCCAGGTTTGCGGAAACAAAAACAACTTTTGCCATTTTATTTTATTAATAGCACCTGCATTGGCAATTTCAGTATCCTGCCCACTTGTAATTAAATGAAGTTCCTCAGCTGACAAGCGTTTTTGTTTCGAAGGAATATCATAAAATATCAACCAGAAAATTAACCATATAAAACCCAAAGCACCTGTGATCCAAAATACCTCCTGCCAGCCATAATAATTTAAAATTAATGGCACAATAAACAAGGCGGCCACTACGCCGATACTTGTACCTGCGTTGAATAAACCGGTTGCTAATGCCCTTTCTTTTTTTGGAAACCATTCAGCTACCGTTTTCATGGCAGCCGGAAAATTACCTGCTTCCCCTAAACCTAATCCAACCCTGGCTAATCCAAATCCAAAAGCACTACGGGCTAAAGCATGAAGCATACCGGCTATACTCCAGACAACCACAGTAATGGTATAACCCAGTTTCGTTCCTATTTTATCTATCAGCCATCCAAAAAATAAAAGGCCTGCGGCATAGGCCGCAGTAAAGGCCATGATAATATGGGCAAAATCGGTTTCTGTCCAGTTAAATTCCTTCTCCAGTAAAGGTTTCAGCAGACCTATAATCTGCCGGTCGATATAATTAATGGTAGTCGCAAAAAACAATAAAACAACAATAAGCCATCTGTAGTTCCGGATTTTTTTTGTAGCAACAACCATTAGTTTTGGTTTGATAAAACAAGATTCATGAATTTACTTCTTCCGTCTTAATATAATTTATCAATTATTCATCCTACGTATTTAATCAATTACTTATCCCACCAGACCCTTGTATTCAGATCATTTTTTCCCTGTTGCGCAATTGCAGCATTTAAGTTAGTTGAATTTGTAATGATCTCGCTATCCGGATAAGGCATCCTGCGAATAAAATCGCCGGTAATTTCTGATCCTGGATAGGGATTTTTGGTAAGTGTAGGAAAGCCGCTTCTCCGGAAGTTAGCAAATAATTCAGGCCCGTTCATAAACGCCGATACCCAGTATTGGGTATTGATCTGCTCCAGAGCCGTAGCCATATTGAGCGGGTTAGCAGTGATATAAGTCTGAATATTGGTTTCACTAATGGCAGCGCTGGCATCATAGTCGCCCATTTGCCTCATATGAGATCTGATACCCGATTGGAATAGCAGGTTTGCATCACCGGTAGTCCATCCCCTCACAACGGCTTCGGCTAATAGTAGCTGAGTTTGGGAGAAAGTTACATGATACTCCTGGGCTGTTACCTTGAGAATCGTGTTTAGGTTTACCTGGGAATAGTCATATAAGCTGGCTGTTCCATAAGTTGGGAAAGTGTTTTTTATGGAAACATCATCATAGCCCATCGGCATACCAAGCTGTAAGGCCGGATCTGAAGTGGTCCGGGGAGGGGCCTGGTCAGCGCCGGACTTCGCACCGACATGTCTTACCGAAATCGATACCAGGCGTGGATCATTTTTGCTTTTTAGAAAATCGACAAATGGCTTTGCGAGGTAAAAGTTTGCTTTTTCCCTGGCAGTCAAATGAACAGCGATCCAGTTATTGTATAAACCTGTATGCCGCAAAATAGCATCATCATTGTTTGATAGCATCAATCCACCTGCGACAGCTTTAGCGACATAAGTTTTAGCGATATCAGGCGCAACCTTTGAAAGCCGCATGGCAGCTCTTAACAACAGCGAATTTCCAAATCGTTTCCATTTTATTATGTCACCACCATACAAAATATCACCGGTCGAGGTAGGTTTTGCAGCATCTAAGGCAACAGTGGCTTCATCAATCTCTTTTAATATGTCCTTATAGATCGTTTCCTGCTTGTCGTATTTGGGCTGAATGATTCCTGAAATAAAACCTTGTGCTGCTTCGGTATAAGGTATATCACCATAGGTATCAGTCAATATCATGAAAGCGTAAGCTTTCCATATCCTGGCTTGATTATAAAGGTTAGTAAGGGCGTTATTTTCCTTTGTTTTTTCAATTACATCAAAATTTTGTTTCAACACGTTCCTGTAAAAATTTATCCATACCGGGGTGGTGTTTCCGGGGTTAAATATATTATAATTACCACCCGACAATGAACTTCCAAATGGAGTAATAATCTGTTGAACAATTCCAAAATTGTAAGTCAACATCTGTAAGGTGGCAAAATTATCCGGGTATGTTGATTCGATAATCGCACGGTTCATAATGAACTGGGGATCCAGCGTGGTTGGATCAACCGTGTTTACGTTTAATTCATCGAAATCTTTATCGCAGCCTGAAAGCATACACATCGCTGTGATCATTCCAAGCATATAGATTTTAATCTTTTTCATAACTATTTTTTTTCTTGTACTTAAAATAATTACTCACTTCAGAACTTGATATTCAGGTTAACACCTATACTTCTTGTTGGTGGAACTGCGGTCCAGAAATCAAGCCCTGTCTCATTATCAGATATGTTGGCAATGTTCTCAGGATCCATATTTTCGGTCCACTTCTTCAGTATGGCTACATTGTTTGCAACAGCGCTGAGCTTTAGCCCTTTTATAAACTTTAAATTTTTGAGATGCCTGGTAAAGTCGTAACCCAGTGTAATCTGGCGCAGCTTCCAGAATCCCGACTCAAATACAAAATCTTCATTTACGCCCAGCACATTGGGTGTTTCATAAAATGGCTGAAGATCAGATTTGGCAGTATTGACTCTGCCATCAGGATTAACTCCGTCTCCAATTACATATCCCTGTTCACGACCAACCAGCGTTCGTTTATGTAGTCCATGCCGCAAAGCATTCATATTTGAACCGGCAATCATTTTTGAACCCAATTTGAAGTCTATTAACACAGTCAGATATATCCCTTGATAATTAAATGAATTTGTTATGCCACCAAAATATTTTGGCAGTACATTTCCGACATAAGAATCATAACTGTTCCTGAGTGGCCTTCCCCCGTTAGGGTCAAAGATCTGCCGGCCCTGGGCATCTCTCTGGTATAAAAATGTATACAAAGCTCCTATCGGCCTGCCCACAACCTGTTTAACAAAACGACCACCACCACCACCAACTACTATTACTGTATCGGCAGGAGACTGCCCCAATTGCAACACTTCAGATGTATTAAACGAAACGTTTGCACTTATATCCCACTTAAAAGATTTAGTATCTACAGGGACGATTGTTAAAAGCATTTCCAAACCTTTATTCAGGCTTCGGCCAACATTAATCAGTTGGTTTGTATAAGATGAGGCATCCGAAACCTGGGCTGCCAGGATCTGATCGTTTGTTATTTTACGATAATAAGTGAAGTCGAAACCTATCCTGTTATTCAGAAACTTCAGTTCAACACCGAATTCGGTTTCAGACACTCTTAGCGGGCGAAGATCGCCGTTAGGAATGGTTGAAGCATTAATGCCACCCACGGGAATATTTTGTCCAGATGGGTTAGGAAAAAGATTATTATTAACCGAATAGTACAAAACGTTCGAATAGGGAGCAACGTTATCATCCCCCACTTCGGCATAAGCAGCTCTTAACTTTCCATAAGTCAGCCAGGCAGGCAGCGTTTTTAAAGCATCCGTAAATACAAAGCTCGCTGTTACTGATGGATAAAGGATACTACGGTTTGAAGGAGCCAGCGTAGAGAACCAATCATTACGCGCCGTTACATTCAAATACAAAAAGTTTTTATAAGAAAATTCAGCCGCTCCATACAATGAATTTACTTTCCTTTCAGACTTGCTATACAACGGATCTTTTATTCTTCCATTCAGGATGGTATAAAGTCCTGGCTGAACAAAGTCAGTAACACTCACACTATTGTATTCCATCCTCCTATACATCTGGTTGCCACCAAGGGTAAGATCAAGTCCGAAATCATTTATTTTGGGACTGGCCCCAATCAAAAAATCATAATTTCTTTCCCGGAAGCGCCTGATATCCTGGGTATAGGAACCATTGATAAAACCGGTAGGTGCGGCTGGAATAGGCGCATAACCATTTGGAATATTGTAATCCTGGGCTCTTGTATACATATCCTGTGCTATCCTTCCCTGCACATAGATCCAATCGTTTACCTGGTACCGTAAAGCAATATTGCCAATAGTCCTATCCCTTTGGATATTTTCAAAACGATGGTTAACCGAATAATAAGGGTTGTTCCGTACTAAAAACCTGGACATTACAAATTCGTTCCCATTGGGCAATGTCTGGTTTTGCTCCATTGCATGAAATGGCATTGAGTTCGCCAATGTGTATAATACAGTAGGCACAGCCATGTCCTGGGTATTTACCTGGGGGGGATTTGAGTTCTCTTCATTAGAGTAATTAACGTTGCCCAAAACCGTCAACTCTTTTGTAACATTTTGGGTGAACCCAAGGTTGATGGTTTTTCTGTTGAATTCAGAATTTGGCATTATGCCCTTGTTATCAGTATTTGAGAAAGAGAGACTAAACCCACCGTTTTCGCCGGTATTTGAAACTGTTATAGTATTGGTGAGATTTTTACCTGTTTTGTAAAACTTTTTATACCTGTCAAAGACCGGTTCATAGGGATAGGTTTCACCGTCAAATAAAACCTGGGTCATTCCCGGCTGAAACTTTTCTCCAAAACTCCAGACACCTGATTGTGGAAATGGAGTTGTTGGTCTTACACCTCTTTCGCCCTGCCCATATTCATATTGAAAATCCGTGAAATCCAGGGGAGTATCTTCAGTGTAGTTCAGATTATAATCAACACCTATTCCCTTGGTTGTTCCCTTGGTTTTTGTAGTGACCATAACGACCCCGTCTTTTGCCCTGGAGCCATAAAGCGCAGAAGCAGTGGCTCCTTTTAAAACAGTGATTGACTCTATATCATCAGGATTAATGCTTGACAGGCCATCTCCTCCGTCAGTACTGTTTACCTGTCCGGCCCTGAATCCATTTCCGCTTCCAAGTCCATAAGTTGTATTGTCCATTGGTACGCCGTTGATCACTATCAGTGGACTGTTGAGGCTACTGAATGATGACTGACCCCTGATGCGAATCTTAGCTGAACCTGCAGGACCGGTTCCCATGGTGGAAATATTGACACCTGCAAGTTTTCCCTGTAGGCCACTGGCAACGTTTGGCGTCCGGTTTTCTGAAATCTGTTCAGCATTTACTGAAGCGGTGGCATAGCCAAGTCTTCTTGCTTCTTTCCGGATACCTAAGGCTGTTACAATAACATGATCCAGGTTCGTGGATTCAGGTTCGAGTTTGACGTCGATCACGCTACGTGATTCAACAGGGATGTTTTGCGGAAGAAAGCCAACTGAAGAAAAAATCAATGTGTCATTTGCCGGGACGCTGATAGCATATTTACCATTATCATCCGTGACAGCTCCCTGTTTTGTACTACTAACGGTAACGGTCACACGGGACAATTTTTCATTTTGGGGTCCGGTTACTGTGCCCGTAACATTAATATTCTGTGAAAACGAATAACCGTGGCATAAAAGCATTACAGCAAAAAAGAGTTTTAATGTTTTTTTCATCGCAATCGTTTTTAGGTAATGGTTCAAGGATAGTTGTATCGTTTATCTGGAATTTTATTTCAATGGTTTATTCTGAATGTTGTTTTTATGGTTAATAATTAAGTTTTGTGTTTAAGGTTAAAAATCACATTACCAGTTATGAATAGCACCGTCTGGACTCAGGAGATAAGGATGAGGAAATTTTGTTTTAGTAGTTACTTCCATTACGAAGGTCACTTTCTTAGCATCAAATTTTACCCCTAAGCCCGGGGCCGGGTTGAGATATAATTTGCCGTTTTTGAAGATCACGTAATCATCGTTGAAATAAGCAGGCTTTTCCGGTGCACCACCAGCCAGTTCCATCAGGCATCTTGATGGTGAGCTGGATCCCAATACATGCACAAGTGCAGCTGTCGATAATGGTCCGGTGAAATGAGGAATCATCCCGACATAATGTGTTTCTGCCATAGAGCAGATCTTTTTGAATTCCAACAATCCTCCCGAATTGGGTACAGTTACCCTGGAATAATCAATCAGCCTGTTCTCTATGAGTTCATTGATATCCCAACGGTCGCCAAACTGTTCACCCACGGCGATAGGCACCTTTGTCATCTGGCGAACGGTTTTATATACTCCCGGATTTTCTGATCTTACAATATCTTCTACGAAATATGGCTCCAATGCTTCAAGCGCATTACAGACTTTTATGCCTTCCGTAAGATCAAAACGGGTGTGCAGGTCAATGGCCCAATGCCCTCCACCGCCAACTGCAGCATCTATTTTTTTGCAGAATTCAATTGTTTTTTTTGCGTTATCATAGAAGTCAAAACGCTCTTCGCCATTGCCACCGGTTGGACCTATCCGATAAGTTCTGAGACCGGCTGCAATACAATCACGGGCTCTGCCTTCCTGGGTTGTTGCTTTCGAAGCTGCGAAGCCGGTAGCATAACATTCAACATATTCACGGGTTGAGCCACCGAACAGTTCATAAACCGGAACATTAAGTGCCTTGCCTTTAATATCCCATAAAGCCATCTCGATGGCACCAAGTGCATGAAGTTTTTCACGGCCCGGCGGATAGAACATTCCCCGATACAGGTATTGCCACAGATGTTCAATTCTGAATGGATCTTCCCCAATCAGCATTTGTGCACATTGTTCGATCATATCTTTGGAACCGCCTTCGCCTATACCCGTAATTCCCTGGTTTGTTTCTACTTCCACTATTCCACGTGCCTGGTTGAATAGTGGCTTGTTGTAGCCGGGGATACTATAATACCTGATCTTAGTAATCTTAAGTGAGGATGCTGCTCCATTTGCAAAGTACTGGCTGGCATTTAGCAATGATGACCCGGCTAATACGGCGGTTGATCCGATCAGTGTAGATTTTATAAAACTTCTTCTTTCCATAAACAGTTTTTAAGCAATGGCGGATAGACATGGTAAGACCTGGATTATTCGGTCAGACAAGTTGTATTCAGTCAATAAATGTTATTGATCTATAGATGTTCTGAACTACTAATAAGATGGTACGGAGTGAAGGGAAGTATTTTTACTTTGATATTTATAGAAATCTAAAACTTTTTAATAACTAAAAAAATTAAAAAAATCTTCGAATTAACGACTTGAAAATATTTATATCATGTTCACGGACTTATTATCATAACCGATTGCTCTTTCAATGCTTTACAAGACTGTACAATGCTGACCAATGCTCGGTCCACGCCTTACAGTGCTGAACAATGCCGGCTCAACTGTTAACAATGCTGTACAATGCTGGTTCGATACTATTTCAATACCGTTCGATACTATTCCAAAATTTTTCTTACATAAGAAACAAGATCTGTGCTGCCTGCTTCGCGATTGATAGTTGCAGGAATTTTTCTAAGAAACCATTTAATCTCCCAGGTCAAAGATGCTCCGGGCTGTAATTTTTCATAAGCACCCTGCTGTTCAATTTCAACATAAGATTTTCCGGGATTGGTATACACTTCAATTTCTGATTCTGCAGGGGCCGCCTTGTCTGCAGCAATGTCTGGAAATTTTTTAATGAGAATCACATCGTCATTTACCTGGGCTACCCATCCTTCTGATCCATCAGCAAAAAATTTATTGTGGGTCGCCGGTATTTTATCTTCCTTGTAATTGAACCAGGTAATTCCATCTTTATCTTCTGCAAGACTTGCCAGGTTACCCCGCCTTTCACCGGTACCTTTTGGATAAAATGCAAGTCCCTTTGTATGGACCCGGGTCACTTCCCAGGGTGCTACGTTTCGAACCTGGTCCGATTGATTGGTAATCGTATATTTTAAGCTGAAATATTTATTCTTTCTGTCGCCAAAAATTTCTTTAGAAAAAACATAGCCGAATTTCGCATCCTTTCGGCTAACCATTTTGATCACCTCTTTTTTCACCTCAACTGTATAAGGCAGGCTGTCTAATTCCGCAGGTACGCTTCCACCCCACTCTTTTTGAGGACTGGGCCACAACGTTGAGCCCCAATAATCGGGGTGAACATCGCGACCCGTCAGGAAATTTTTGCCTTCGTATCTCAAAGCAGTAATTCTTCCACCAACCTTGGGATCCACCTCCATCACCATGTTATTGACCTCAATATTATAAATACCATTTCGATTTACAGGTATAGCTTTTTGAGTACCGCATCCCATCATGATGGTCGAGGCAATAAGTGTTAAAAATTTCTTCATTGATTCACATAATAAAAACCCAGACTAATTGACTTCGATAAAATATTTGTCACTATTACTTCTAACAAACTAAAACTTAATAAAGCTAACCTCTATAATCACTCAAAACTCCCCAACTCACCACTCACTCATAACTCATAACTCATAACTCATAACTAAGTTTACCAGTCCACCACCGATCCATCAAGAAAGTTATACGTTTCCGGGTTCTTCCAATCATGTCCTATCTTATCTTTTATCTGATCTTCATCCAGTTCTATTCCAAGCCCAGGTCCATCGGGAATAAGTACGGTACCATCCTTTTGTAGCTTAAATGGATTCTTCAGATATCCTTCACCCAATGAAACCTGTTCCTGGACAAGAAAATTCGGAATACTTGCTGCCAGGTGCAATCCTGATGCAAGAGAAATCGGACCCATTGGATTATGCGGAGCAATAGGGATATAATATGCCTCAGCCATTCCTGCTATCAGTCTGCCTTCCGTAATCCCCCCGGCATGACAAAGATCTGGTTGTAATATACTGGCGGCTTTTTTTTCGAGCAATTCCCTGAAACCCCATTTTGTAAAAATGCGTTCGCCGGTTGCTATTGGGAGATGTGTTCCATGTGCAATATCTGCCATAACATCAGCATTCTGCGCCTGGCAGGGTTCTTCGATGAACATAGGATGATAAGGCTCCAGTTCTTTGATAATAAGTTTGGCTGTTTGCGGTGATATATTGCCATGAAAATCTATTCCAATATCCATATCACTACCGGCGGCATCTCTCAGGGCGGCAAAACTGTCCACTGCGCGTTTGATAAATTTCGGATTTTCTACAATGTTTGCCGGATGCTCATGATCCAGGGCTGTTTTTATTACCGTAAACCCTTCACTCTTTCGTTTTCTTATTTCATCCGGGGTGCGGGCCCGACCATACACTCTTACCCGGTCACGTGTAGGTCCGCCAAAAAGTTCATAGACAGGTACACCTAAAAGCTTGCCTTTGATATCCCATAGCGCCTGGTCAATGCCGCTCAACGCACTTGTAAGGATAGGTCCACCACGGTAAAAGGCATGCCGGTATATTGCCTGCCAGTGATGAATAACATGTCTCGGATCCTTACCGACCAAGTATGGCTCCACTTCCTGGATAGCGGTTTTTACCGTTAGCGCCCGGCCCTCAAGAAGGGGTTCACCCAATCCCACAACACCGGCATCGGTATGTATTTTTAGGAAAAGCCAGCGAGGTTTTATCAGGAATGTTTCAAGCCTTGTAATTTTCACCTCCCTTTTAGCTGGCAAGCGCTCGGGAGGGGCGGCATAAGATGACAGCGGCAATGCCATACCACCGCCAATAACACCTAATACTGATTGAATAGCGTTGCGGCGTGAGACGCCTGAACTGCGGGATAAATAGTCCATTGTTTTCTTTTTAAGATTTTAGGATGATATTTATATTTGAAGCACAGTCAGCATACCATTAAGGTTGCTGATTAGTCTTATCAAAAAATATTAAGGCACACACCAAGGGTTGAAACTTGTTAAACCAACCTTGAGAGCAGATACAAAAAAAGGTCGGAAACATGGAAGGGTATAAGCTGCAGACGGATTAAGGTATAACGTTAAAGATCAGGTGGAATGTAGCTACGACCCTAAAATAACAAATACGCGTACTAAACAATTCTATAACTCCAAATAAATTAACTTTCTATCCTGTAGTCAGTGGGATAATTATTCTTAAATGTATCGTCTTTTTGAATAGTTACTCATTTTTTCAAAAAGTTTTTTTACTCATTTGTAAAGTGAATAAACATGCTTATGGGTTTTAGTTTCTCCTCATCCTCCCCTCGAATCTTCATTTTTGCTTATCCTAAGGAATCGTTTTTTCTGTTTGTTATTTATTCATTCATGATAGAAGGTTGCACAAATAATGATGATGCTGACTGGCGAAATTATGGTGGGAACAAAGCCGGAAACCGTTATTCTACTTTAAAACAAATAAATAAAGAAAATGTAAAGGATTTGAAGATAGCCTGGACTTATGATACGGCTGAAGATTCTACACGTAATAAAATTGGAAGAAATATTGAGATTCAATGCCAGCCAATTGTTGTGAACGATATATTATACGGAACAACTCCAATGCTAAAATTATTTGCTCTTGAAGCAGCGACTGGCAAAGAGTTATGGAAATTTGATCCATTTAAAAACAAAGATCCTGAACTTCATCCCAGCCGTGGAGTGACCTATTGGGAAGATCAAGGTGAAAAGAGAATTTTATACACAGCGGGTTCGGGTCTATATGCCATCAACGCAATCACAGGTGATTTAATAAAAGAGTTTGGCAATGAAGGAATCGTTGACCTGCACGAAGGTTTAAGCCATGATAGTCTTGGTCATGATGTTTTAAATCTTTCAGTCAGGGCAACCAGTCCTGGTATCATTTACAAAAACATTTTTATCATTGGTTCGACCGTTTCCGAACGCGGAGATGCAGCACCAGGCTATATAAGGGGTTTCGATGTTAAGACAGGAAAGCTGGTCTGGGTTTTTCATACAATACCGTTACCCGGTGAACCAGGTTATGAAACCTGGCAAAAGGATTCGTATAAGAAAATTGGGGGTGCAAATTGTTGGGCCGGTATGGTGCTGGATGAAAAACGTGGAGCTGTATATTTCGGGACCGGTTCTCCCTCTTCGGATTTTTATGGTGGTGAAAGAGCTGGTAAGAATTTATTTGCCAACTGCATTTTATCACTTGAAGCTTCAACCGGAAAATTGAATTGGTATTTCCAAACCATTTATCATGATCTGTGGGATAGAGACATGGCATGTCCTCCTAACCTGGTTACTGTAAAACACAAAGGTCGATCCGTGGATGTTGTTGTACAGGCAACAAAAGATGGATTGATATATGTACTTGACAGGGATAAGGGCACATCGCTGTTCCCGGTTGAAGAAAGGTCTGTGCCAACACAAGGCTTACCCGGTGAAAAGCCATGGCCCACTCAAAAATTTCCATTGAAACCTGCTCCCCTCTCAAGGCAGGTATTAACGATTGATGACATAACAAACATTTCGCCGGAGTCAAATGCTTTTGTAAAACAACGTTTTACTAATACCAGGTCAGGCGATAAATTTATGCCACCAAGTATTGAAGGAACTTTATTTTATGCAATAGGCGGCGGTGCTGAATGGGGTGGTAATTCAATAGATCCATCGGGAATACTTTATCAGAATGTTAATGAAATGGTCTGGGATGTAAGTATGACAGACCTTCAAACATTAAATAATGAAAGGATATCACAGGGTAAAAAATTGTATCTCACGAATTGTGCTTCCTGCCATGGAGTGAACAGGAAGGGCGCATCGCAGGAATATCCTTCATTGATAAATGTCAGGGAAAAACTAAACAGCCAACAGATACATACTATCATAAAAAACGGCAGTGGACGAATGCCATCCTTTCAACATATCCGGGAAAGGGATAGAAACGCGCTTGTGGATTTTCTTTCAGATAAAGAATCGAATTTAAAAACAAAAGCTGAAGTAAAACATTCAGGAAAACAGTCTGAAGCTGGCAGTGGTGCGGATAGTGAAATCCTTCCCGTTTTCGATAGCAATCGTGTCGACAATAGTGAAAGCGTCTTTCCATACAATCCTCCTTATAACTTGAAAAATGGATTGAATCGATTTTTGGATCCCGATGGATATCCTGCCATAAAGCCACCATGGGGTACGCTGAATGCTGTTGATCTGAATACTGGTGAATACTTATGGACTGTTCTTTTAGGCGAGTTTCCGGAACTTACAAAAAAGGGGATTCCGGTTACCGGTACGGAAAACTATGGTGGACCAATAGTTACGGCCGGCGGACTTGTATTTATCGCCGGCACCAAAGATGAACGCATAAGAGCATTTGATAAACAGACAGGTAAAATCGTTTGGGAATTTCAATTGCCTGCCGGAGGTTTTGCCACTCCAATCACCTATCAGTCGGGAGGTAAACAATACATTGTTATTGCAGCAGGTGGAGTTAAAAATGATCATAAACCCGGTGGAAAATATATTGCTTTCGCATTACCTTGAAGAAGCCAGAAAATAAAATTTGTTGGGATTCACGCGTTTTTGATCAGCCTTGAACTAATCCATCCAACATACTTCTAATCGTCATCATTTTAGCCTTCAGTTCACCGTTACTTCACGGTGAAACACTTATCTGCGTCTGATAAGGGTACTAACATTGTGAGGCTATATACAGTCCTACAATCATTAGAATACATACTAATAAAATTGTCCGGGCACTGATAGCCGAATTGAAGGTTGAAAAATTGAAGTACGTCAGCAACAGTAAATGAATTTCTAATGGTGAGATCTGTATTCTACAGGGAACTTTTTATTGATCGCCATAAGGACTATAATTTATTGCCAATATTTTTGTTAATAACCTTCTCATCTGTTATAGCCCAAAATAAGCTGGATACTGCAAAATATCTTCAGGCCCGCTATACGGATAAGGGTATTGAATTTCAAACAAGAGATAATAAATTTCTTTTCCAGTTGCAGAGTCGTTTACAGTTCAGATTTGCTACACCCGGCGACCAGGACCCTCTTACGTTTGATGATTATAACCTGGAAAAGCGCCGCATTTTTAAGATCAACAGGGCCAGGCTGAAAGTAGGAGGACATGTATTTCAACCCTGGTTAAAATATTATTGGGAATATGAGTTGAGCCAGGCCAACCTTCTTGATTTCCGCATCATGTTGGAAAAATGGAAATGGCTGAGCCTGAAAGTTGGTCAATGGAAATTGGAATTCAGCCGCGAACGTTTTATCAGCAGTGGTGAACAACAAATGGTAGATCGGTCGTTGATTAACAGGCCATTTACCGCAGACCGTCAACAAGGTATTGAATTGTACGGACACCTGAAAGGAAAAGGAATAGCTGATTTCAACTACTGGGCAGCCGTACTAACTGGTACCGGAAGAGGTAATACAATAAATGATGATGAAAACCTGATGTATTTCGGACGGATACAATGGAACTTCCTCGGACGACCAGTAGAATTTGAAGGAGGCGATATTGAATATCATGAAAAGCCTGCAGCTATCATTGCTGTTGCAGGACTGACCAATCGAAGCCCATATACCCGTTTCTCCCAATCGGGTGGCGGCTCATTGACCGGGTTTCCTGATGATGTGCCGGGCCGTTATCGAGTGAACCAATTGAATCTTGAATCAGCATTAATGTTTCGTGGCTTTTCCTGGCAAAGTGAATGGCACCATAAAGATATTATTGACAAAATAAATGGCGATAGTACAACGGTGTTAACAGGGTACTACTTACAGGCAGGATATTTTTTTCATTATCTCTTACATTGGTTTCCCAAACAACTGGAAACAGCAATAAGACATGCAGAATATAGACCTAATAGCGGGATAAAAGAAAATTGGCAAAAGGAAACATCTCTTGCTTTCAATTACTTTTTCAGAGGTCATAAAAATAAACTCACCGCTGAGTGCAGTCATTTCGGTTTCCAGGACAAAACTTTGCCCCTTGCAAACGGTTGGCGATTCCGATTACAGTGGGATATTTCATTGTAATCAAATTTTTAAGTTCACCGTTACTTCACCGTGAAACACTTATCTGTCTTACATAAGGTCATTAACATTGTGTTCTTGTATGCACTTATGGATAAATCATTGGAATACATACTGACAAAATTCCCCGATCACAGATCTAAAATTATCGATTTATATAACAGTGATAGTGAGTTCCGCTCACTATGTGAAGATTACCAGGTCAGTGCGCAGACAATCAAACAATACAGGCAAAACTCAGAATTACACACCGGTTTCGAAATGGATTTCATGCAGGTATACATCGAATTGGAGATGGAAATAGTTCAGTTACTGGAAGTCAATGGAACAGGAAGTCGTTGAACAGAAAGTCGTTGTCACCTAAAGATCGTACCCCAACTATAGTGTAATTAAAGGTTCACCGTTAAGTGCACCATCGATGAAAGAGTTTATCCCCTCCTCAAAAACCGCCTAAACAGGATCAACCAGTTATTAAACAACATACAGCATTAAAACAAAAACGTAAAATGAAAAAAAAGTTTCTCCCGCTTTGCATCATTGTCGTCACGATGTTATGCCTTAGCATCGGTTGCCAGCAACCCTCATCACCAGAAACAAAATCAGCCGAACCAGGAAACACAACAGCGGTGGCAGGTGAGCTGGACCGTTCTGTATTGCCCATAAAGGAACCTCTCCGTCAACTCTATACGGAGCTGGATGCACGTAAAGCGAAAGCGCCTGCACGGTTTGATGTCAAGGCCCCCAAGGCTGCTCCAAATGTAGTCGTTGTATTAATTGACGATATTGGATTCGGTGCATCCGAGGCTTTTGGAGGACCGATTCATATGCCGACGCTGGATAAGTTAGCCGCCACCGGTTTAAAATACAATCGTTTTCACACCACCGCTTTATGTTCACCTACAAGAGTTGCATTATTGACTGGTTATAATCACCACAGCAATAATGCAGGCTCAATTATGGAAACAGGAACAGCTTTTCCCGGCAACACGGGGGTAAGACCTCAATCCATAACACCAATGGCAGAGGTGCTTCGTCAGAATGGTTTTAGCACGGCTGCCTTTGGTAAATACCATGAAACACCACCTTGGGAAATTTCTGTTTCGGGTTCATTGGACCGCTGGCCAACCCATTCGGGTTTTGATAAATTCTACGGTTTCATCGGCGGAGAAACCAACCAGTGGGCACCACTTGTATATGATGGAGTTTCACAAGTAGAATTACCGGATGATCCAAATTATCATTTTACGACTGACATGACGAACAATGCCATCAGTTGGGTTCGCTTCCAACAGGCACTGACACCCGAAAAACCTTTCTTCATGTATTTCGCTACCGGCGCCTGTCATGCACCACATCATGCACCAAAAGAATGGATAGATAAATACAAAGGAAAATTCGATGCTGGCTGGGATAAGCTTAGAGAGGAAACACTTGAACGTCAGAAGCAATTGGGCGTAGTGCCGAAAAATGTGAAGCTCGCTCCCAAGCCTACTGATATAAAAGATTGGGATAAACTTTCCGCCGATGAAAAGAAACTGTTTACCCGCCAGTTGGAAGTATATGCCGGGTTTGCTGAACATACTGATCATGAAATAGGCAGACTTGTTTCAGCTATAGAAGATCTTGGCGAACTCGACAATACATTGATTCTTTATGTTGTTGGCGACAATGGTGCCAGCGCGGAAGGTCAGATGAACGGCATGTTCAATGAGATGACTTTTTTCAACGCTGTTCCTGAAACCGTCCAGGATATGCTGAAGCATTATAACGAATGGGGAAGTGAAAGCACTTATCCGCATATGGCAGCAGGATGGGCCGTCGCTTTAGATGCTCCTTTTCAATGGACCAAGCAGGTAGCTTCAGATTTTGGTGGTACACGTAATGGCATGGTGGTGCATTGGCCCGCAGGAATAAAAGCAAAAGGAGAAGTGCGATCACAGTTCACCCATGCGATAGACATAGCCCCCACTGTTTTTGAAGCCTGCAAAGTGCCCGCACCAAAATCAGTAAACGGTATTGCTCAGGACCCCATAGAGGGAACCAGCTTCCTTTATAGTTTCGATGATGCGGCTGCGAAAGAAAAGCATACCGTTCAATATTTCGAAATGTTTGGTAACCGGGCCATCTATAGCGATGGCTGGTATGCAAGAACCATTCACAGGGCTGCCTGGAATCAAAAACCCTATCATCCCCTTGCTGAGGATAAATGGGAATTATACAATTCAAATGAAGATTTCAGTTTATCAAATGACGTGGCCGCGCAAAATGCAGGAAAGCTTAAAGAGATGCAGGACTTGTTCATGAGCGAAGGAGAAAAATTTCATGTGCTGCCAATTGATGATCGTTTGCTGGAAAGATTAATTGCAAGCGATGTCGGACGTCCCACAGTTATGGCAGGCAGAAACTCAATTACGCTGGGCGAAGGAATGAAAGGAATGGCTCCCGATATCTTTATCAATACGTTTAATCAATCCTACACAATTACCGCTGAAGTTGAAGTTGCTGCGAATGGGAACGGAGTAATTGTTTGCCAGGGTGGAAGGTTTGGTGGCTTTGCATTTTATCTGAAAGCAGGCAAACCTATTTTCACCTATAACTATTTGGGATTGGAACAATTCAGTATTGCTGCTGCTCAGGCATTAAAGCCTGGCAAGCATACCATTGTTTATGATTTTATATATGATGGCGATGGCAAGGGTAAAGGTGGAACTGGAACCATTACAGTTGATGGCAACAAATCAGGCGAAGGCCGGTTGCCAAAAACACAGGCTTCCATTTTTTCAGTAGATGATATGGCCGATGTAGGTGTGGATGATGGTACCTGGGTAGCGAATTATGGAAGCTCGACAAAATTTAATGGTAAGATTGGCAAAGTAACGCTACAGACGAAGAAGTAAAAAATTTTACATCCCTGATTTCTGCAACACCTACAAGGTCACAGTCACAGGTGGTAGCAAAAAAAATTACCCCCAAAAATGATACTTCCTGACAGGAAGAGCAGATTGTACCAACATAAAAACTATAAAAAATGGAACAATTATTAGAACAAAAAATCAAAACAGATGCTCCCAAACTCGTCACCACAGCTGATGCGGTCGAAACAAGGATTGGAACATTAACATTCGAACGCGGCTACCCGACAGAAGAGACTAAAAGAAAAGTCTTTGATGAAATTGATTACCAGCGCGCTGTACAGTGCTATTTATGGGCCTACCCTGTCGTTTCTTTTCAATCTATTTTGATGGAGACTAAACGGGGTCTGGGCGTTGAACGTAACGTCATGGGTATTGCGGATAATTTCGTTGACCCAAAATCTCTATGGCTTACAGCAAATGATATAACCATCTATGCATTGGCAAACCTGGACCTGGGTAAAGACGGACCTATGGTCATCGAGATAGCACCTGGAGCTATTGTTGGGCTGATAGATGATTTCTGGCAACGGTCGGTCACCGATGTTGGCCTCCCTGGTCCATATGGCGATAAGGGCGGTAAATTTCTTTTGTTGCCACCCGGTTATTCCGGTGAAGTTCCTCAATCAGGTTATGTAGTGCTTAATGGAACAATGAACAACTATAACGTTATGGTTCGTGGTATCCTTGTGAACAACGACAAAGACGCTGCTGTAAAAAACGTGAAGGCGACAAAAATTTATCCTTTGACCGAGGCCGGAAATCCAAAACCAACCAAATTCATATCGATGTCCGGTGCGATCATCAATACTCTTCCACCAACGGGAATTCAATTCTGGGAGTATCTCTCCATGTTTATCAACAACAACCCAGTGGATGAGCGTGACCGGTTTTTTATGGCGATGCTAAAACATCTTGGGATAGAAAAAGGCAAATCATTTAAGCCAGATGCAAGACAAAAAGGTTTCCTGGAAGAAGCCACCCATATTGGTGACGCAATGGGAAGAGTAATGCTCTTCGAAGGTCATGAACGCATTGAAAATGCCAACGTATTCGCCGGTACCTATTGGAATTGGGTCACCCTGGTGAACCCGAAACAGGAAACTGAGTATTACAGCCAGTTAGATGAAAGACTGCACTATACCTATGGAGCTATTTATACTACGCCAGGGATTGGTATAAAACATGCCGGGCCCGGATCAACCTATGTCCAAGCATTTAAAGACAAGGACGGCAACCGCTTTGACGGATCTAAATCATATAGGATGAAGCTTCTCCCTAATATACCCGCGGCTGCCTTCTGGTCTTTAACCTTGTATGACACGGCAACCCGCTCCATGTTACAGAACCCGACAAATGATGGAGCCCGTTCATCCTACGATAAGCTGAACATTATCCCCGACGGATCTCTTGACCTTTACTTTTCACCCAAAGCTCCGGCAGGCAATGAAAGCAACTGGATAGAAACAGTTCCCGGCAAGGGCTTCTACCCTATGTTCCGTTTCTATACTCCTAAAGTGGGATTGTTTGACGGATCATGGAAGATGTCAGACATCGAAGTGGCAAAATAAATAAATAAATAAAAACTCACTCCAAAAACAAAAACCATGGATCAAATTAATATTATAGAAAAACCCGCAACAGAGCGAAAGGCTTATGCTACACCCGATAAAGTTCAAACAAGCAGGTTAGGTGCGCTTCAGTTCACAGACGGTGTGCCAGATGCTGCTACAGCAGAATTATTATACGACGAGTTGGATTATATCCATGCAGTAGAGGCTTTTATCAGTGGTTTCCCTTTAGTGAACCAACTGGCACTTCGAAAAGGATTTATCGCGGCAGGCATTAACGATAACGAATTTATAGTTACGCCTAACCTGATGGATTCAAAGTCAGTGTTTCTTACTGCTAATGCTGACACTTATTATTTATGGGCGTATATAGATCTTACAAAAGGCCCCATAGTAGTGGAGACGCCTCCTGGTGCATTGGGTATTTTTGATGATATGACCTGGAAATGGATAAGTGACTTCGGATTGCCAGGACCTGACCGGGGCGAAGGTGGAAAATATCTTTTGGTTCCGCCTGATTATACCGGCTTTTTGCCCGAGGGTGCTTATTTCATTTGTCATTCTAACACATGGCAGGCATCATGCCTGGGCCGCTGTTTTCTTGAAAACAACGATCCGAAGTCTGTAGATGAACTTGTAAAAAAAACACTTAAGGTATATCCTTATGTGCCTGGAGGAGTAGGCTCGAGCATCGGCAATTATTTGCTTGGAAAAGGCGCGCTGGGACAACTAAGCAAACCAACAGCTCCAAAATTTATAGACGGTACCGCAAAAGTGATGAACACTGTTCCGCCTGCTGATTATTCCTTTTTTGAAATGTTGAATGAAGTTATTCAAACCCAACCTGCAGGATCAGTAGATGCTGAGATAGCAGGGCAGTGCGCGGCCATTGGGATTGTAAAAGGAAAATCTTTCAAACCGGATGCGCGGATGAAGAAGATACTTACCGAAGCCGCCGCTATTGCGAATGCGACCGCCCGTACTTTAACCTTTAAGGCAAGGGAATCGGAAGGTTTTAATTACTATGGCGCTAAATCAAATTGGGTGAACTCGCTGTTCACCGGGGGATTCGAATTTATGACACCACCACCGGAAGTTACAAAAGACGGTCTTAAACATTATCCAAACGATGGCGCAAGAAAACTAAACGCACGCACCTGGTTCTTTTATCTCGCCACCGGCATAACACCGGCGATGTGTATGCGACTGGAAAATATAGGTTCGCAATACCTGGCAGTATATCTCGATAATAAGCAGCAACCTCTGGATGGTAATAAGACTTATAAAGTTACATTACCTCCCAACATTCCTGCAGCAAGGTTCTGGTCGTTTACCGTGTACGATAATCAATCGCGTTCAATGCTAGAAACCCCGCAACGCTATCCACGCGCAGGAAGTCAGAGCTATCCTTCCCCGACTGCAAAAGCCAGTGCCGATGGTTCAACGACAGTTTACTTTGGCCCTAATCAGCCTGCTGGTATAGATCGTGGCAACTGGATCCAAACTATGCCTGGTAAAGGATGGTGTGCATTGCTGAGATTGTATAGCCCACTGAAGGCTTTCTTTGACAAGAGCTGGCAGGCAGGTGAAGTCGAGGTAGTAAATTGATTTTTGAAGAATTAATAAGTTTAATGATTTAAACGAAAACAAAATGGAGACTATCAACAAACAGGCGGAGACGGACAAGACCATAAAAACCCGTACGGCTTCCTGCGCCTGCGGCCAACTCACCTTTACCGTGGTAGGTCCCGACCCCGAACGAAGATCCTTGTGTCATTGTAAGTCCTGCCAATTGCGGACGGGGAGCTGGTTTTCAGTGCAGGCGCGATATCCACGCAACAACGTAACGATAGAAGGACAATCGACAGCATGGAAGTTCCCCGGCACCGCGGCACCGGTGACTTATCGCTCCTGCGATAGCAGTGGAGCCACCTATCACTTCTGTCCTGTATGCGGTTCAACCGTTTACTATGAGCTCGATGTGGCACCTGATTTCCTGGGGGTTAAAGTGGGTGCGTTTACCGATCCGACATTTCCCGCACCAAATATTGCCGGCTTCGAGGAGTACAAATTCCCTTATGCGATGAATCTATCGGAGCTTCCGATGGAACATCATCAATAGTTGTGGCTAACCTGTACAACAAAGACCAGGACACGGGAAGGCTCATAGTAAAAGAAATAAATTGCAAAAAACTCATCACCGCTGGCGCTATGCTGGCGGTGATTGTTAACTCAATAACGTCAACACACAACCGCACTTTTCAAAGTTCATTGCTATGAGACGAAATGCATAATTAAAAACTTCCGGAACTGAATTTTCGTGTTTGAGAAATAGCCGGCATACTTAACTGGTCCTTGTTGATAACGGTCACCTCTATAGGGTGAATCCATGCCGAATGAACAATACTCAACAATTTAAAAAAATAAAATGGGAGAGAATATAAAAATGGGAAAAGGATTCATTTTAATTCTTATAGCATTTTCGGGAATAAGTACTTCATTCTCTCAGGGCAAAGCCGTTTCACCTATACTAACAGGACACTATCTTCCGGGCATAATCAATATAAGAGATTTTGCCAATCCTTCTCCCGCCAACGGGTTAATCGCACTCGATTACAATATTTTTCTTTCAGGTGATAAGTTTTTTGGAAAAGATGGTGAACAGGTTACAAAGATTACAGGTCCATCAGGCACGTCTATTGACTTAAATGTTGATCTGAATGGATATCTCAATACACCATTTCCTGTTTGGGTATCAAAGTTTAAAATATTAGGTGCAAATTATCTCGCCGGTGCTACCGTAGGATATTCTACCATTAGCACAAACACTGCCTATGCAAGTATCGGGCAGATTGATTCCTTTCATCAAAGCGGCAACGTAACTGGAAAAGTGAGCGGATTTTCCGATATGGGTATAATGCCCATCTATCTTAGCTGGGGATTAGATCAATTTGATATCACCGCCGGATATATGTTTTATGCCCCAACTGGAAAATATGAACCTGGAGGCTCAGAGAATATCGGAGTTGGTTATTGGAGCCATATTTTTCAATGCTTTGGATACTATTATCCAATGAAAATAAAAGGCGAAACTTCCAAAGCGCTGGCAATTATGCTGGCTTCAACTTATGAACTCACCAGCAAAATAAAAAATGCGGATGTGAATCCAGGCAACAGGTTCTACCTGGATTATGGCATCAATCAATATCTAACTACGAAATTTTCACTGGGTGTATTTGGTGGAAATAGCTGGCAGGTGTCTGAAGACAAGGGAAGCCAGGTATATTGGAAAACCAATGTGAAAGACAAGGTTTCTGTATTCGGGTTCGAGCTGGGATACTGGCCCTGGGCCGACCGTTTACAAGTTACAGGCAAATACGGATTCAATTACGGGGCCGTTCAAAGTTTCAAAATAAACACTTATCAAATCAATTTGCTTTTTATTACGAATGCATTAACCGGAAAACAGAACCCAAAAAAATAATTACTTCCATAAAATATTCCCTTCAAACTTAATTGTTCGATGCTGCAGAGACAAAAGTTCAATGTAAAAAAAACAGAAGAGATATTTCAGCTGAATTTAATTAAGATACTATACATGATAAAGCAGACTCCCTTATGTTAGTTCGCAAGAGAATCAAACCAGATTATTATAGTGTTCCTATAAAAGTTTGCATAATTGGATGTTTGTTATTTTCTCATGTGGTAACCAATGCACAGGACACAATCTTAAAAAGTAATTTAGTTCCTGTTGAAGACCTGGGAGATTTTGCCAGGCGAATTCTTCATAAGAAAGTAGATTCGACGAAAGTCAAAAAGGAAAAAAAAGTTGCTATTCTGCCTTCCGTAGGTTATAACCCGAGTCTTGGTGCTTTGATTGGCGCGAAGATATCGGGACTCAAACAATTGGGCGATCCCACAAATACACATCTTTCATCTTTTGGCCTGGAAGCACTGTTAACTTCAAAAGGTGTCATTACAGTACAGGCACGTCATAATGTTTTTAAAGCAGCTAATAAATGGAATATCCAGGGCAACTGGCAATTTTCAAAATATTTAATTGCGGATTATGGAATAGGAACAGGCAATAAAGATTATCTGACTAAGAGTGACAGTACATTCCCTATCAAGTTTAATTTTATTCGCCTGACAGAAGGCGTATATAGAAAAATCGGCAATGATCTTTATGCAGGAATAGGTGTCACGATTAACATCCGCTCAAAGATTGACGACCAGAAATTGGAAACCTTTCCGAGTACCCCACATAGCCGCTACTCTAAGCGGAATGGGTTTGATTCAGGTAGATATTCTTCAAATGGGCTGTTGCTGGGATTCCAATATAATACCCGTGACCACCCATTACGTTCTTATAGTGGCTCCTACCTGGAATTGGTTTTGCGCTTCAACCCTGAATGGCTGGGCAGCTCAAAACAATCAACACAGTTTTATTACGATATCAGGAAATATATTGGCCTCAGCGAAAAAAATCCTGAACATGTTTTTGCAATCTGGCTTACTGCTTCATTCAGACTGGGCGGCACAATCCCCTATCTCGAATTGCCGGCTACCGCTTATGACATGTATAACAGGGCAGGTCGAGCCTATACCATTGGTAGATTTAAAGGTCCGTCTTATGCATATTATGAAACAGAATACCGTTTCCCGATAACCCGTAACAAATTACTGAGTGGAGTAGCATTTTTTAATTTACAAACCGCTTCAGATGATCTTGGAAAAAACATATTTCAGTACTGGGAACCTGGCGGTGGTGCGGGGCTTAGAATACTTTTACAAAAACAAAGCCGTTCCACCATTTGTTTTGATTATGCAAGAGGAAAATATGGATCAAGCGGATTTTTCTTTGGATTGAATGAAGCGTTTTAAAAAATACCCAACAAAATATTTATAGCTGAATTCTCTAAACGAAAACATTATGAAATACAACTTCGCAGTTTCATCAAAACAAGTACTTATTGTTATACTGGTAATGACAATTACCTGCGCACAAACATTTGCGCAGGATAGCATGTCTACAAAACAACCTGCCACAACCTCGAATAAATGGAGATTCCTGGCGGAACTGTATCTGATGTTTCCGAATATGGAGGGCCAATCAGGTTTAGGAACACTTCCCGAGGTGGATGTCGATGCTAATCCCGGTGATATATTTGATAAACTTCAGATAGCTGCAATGCTTTATTTTGAAGCAGCTAATGATCGCTGGGCTTTTTCCTCAGACCTCATTTATATGAGCCTGGAACAAGATCTCACGGCAGGCAGGGTTATAAAGAGCGGTGAAGCTAATGCGAAACAGTTTGCCTGGGAACTGGCAGGTATGCGAAAATTGATACCCGGGCTTGAAGCTGGTATTGGCTTAAGACTTAATAGTATGAAAATGGACTTAGATCTCGTTCAGAATAATGTGGGAGGAGGATCCACAAACAGAAACAGATCAACAACAGAAACCTGGGTTGATCCTTTTATAGTTGCTCGCCTTAAAAGCGATCCTGTCAAAAAATTCATTTACCAGTTGCGTGGAGATATTGGCGGTTTTGGGGTGGGATCAGATTTTGCCTGGCAGGTTCAGGCCTATGCCGGTTATCGCTTTTCAAAACTTTTCCAGATAACAGCAGGTTACAGGGTGCTGGGAATGAACTATGACAAGGGAAACGACGAAAACCGATTTTTGTATGATATGAACATATTTGGCCCTGTATTAAAATTTGGATTCAATTTCTGAGTAGTGAAATCTGAAACTAAGAGAAATGAATCTAATCGACATCAGGTTGGCAAAATATCTTCTCTGCATGATTATTTTTTTCGGATCGCTATCCGCGTATACGTAAACAGAGTTTGATTCACTCAAACGTAATAGCCAGCTGGATACCCTTTATCAAAAATCTTCAAAACCAACATTTAGCACGGAATTTGCCGAGTTAAAAATTTCCGGTTTTATAAACTTCATTTCAACAGTGGTCAGACTAGCTTTGGAATCAATTCTTGTGATAGTCATCTCAATAATTCTTATTCAAATGTTTTCAGGAAATTTATCTTCCAACGTATCGAGCTAGTTTTCAAATATTTGCACTATCATTTATTGCTACTTTTTCGACTCTTCTTACTGAAAAACTTAAAATAATAAAATTTACGAGCAGAGGATTTCCTTGAAATATCAGTAATAGCACTAAGCAAGTTTCCAATCCTGGAGATTTTACCCTTGTTACATAACGATTTTGTTTAATATTTTCGTCTGGCACACGACTAAACATTGTTGTTTAATTGTAGCTCTCATCCAAGTGTTAACTGTAAATGTCTAAGCTTATGTCTTCGCCAGATGTCTCAGCGGTCAAAGCAGAACTGGAACGCGTATTAACCTCCAAAATATTTCAAAAATCAACAGTCCTGTCGAACTTTCTCCGCTATGTTGTTACAGAAACCCTTGAAGATAAAACGCTCGAAATCAAAGAATATTCAATAGCGGTCAAAGCGCTGGGCAAGCCCGCAAATTTTAATCCGCAATTAGATTCTTTGATTCGTATTCATGCCGGTCGGTTAAGAAGAAACTTATTAGAATACTATCGCGTTGAGGGTTGTGGCGATCCTATTACCATTACATTCATCAAAGGAAGTTATATACCTGCGTTTCTTCCTACTGTGAAATTGAATGGGTCAGTCGTTGAAATTCCAATCTCCAAAGCGCCAACAAATTTAACCACCAGCCGAGTTGCAGTTTTGCCTTTTAAGAATTTGTCCGGTTCAAAGGAAAATGATTTTATGATTAACGGTTTTTGTGAACAACTAAGCTCTGACCTCGGCCAGTTTCCGGAAATCGCAGTGCTCGCCTACTTTTCCACTTTAAAATTTAAAGGAGAACAACCTGATATCAGAGAAGTGGGAACAGAACTCAATACAAGCCACTTGATAACCGGAAGTATTTATCGTGATAAAAAACATTTAAGGATTTCGATGCAATTGGTAAATGCATCAACTGGTTCCCAGGTATGGACGCACACTTACGATCGCACATTACAATCAACTTATCCCTACGAAATTTTTGATGATATCATCAAACAGGTAGTACCTAAATTAATCGGGCTTCATGGGCTCATCAGCAGAAATTTTGCGATGTCGACCCAGGTGGATCCTTCCATGGATCAGCATTCGCTAGACGCAGTATTCTGGTATTATCATTATGAAATAAAGTATACTGAAGAGGTTTTTCAAACAGCGAGACAGAAGATTGAACAATCGTTACACAAAAGTCCCGACAATGCGATGGCATGGGCAATAATGGCACAGCTATATATTGATGGCATCGCCTTATGTTATGAAACAGTAACTGACCCTATACATGAGGCAAATATTTGCATACAGAAAGCAATGCAGCTTGATCCGGACTGTCAGCATGCCTCCATGTCACTGACCTGGGTCTTTATTTTTCAAAGGGATAAAAACGCTGCTATGAAAGCTTTAGACAAGATGCTCTCAATAAATGAAAGATCACCATTTCACATGGGAGCCGCTTGTTTTTTCCTTGGCATTTTAGGGGAATATGAAAAGAGTATTGATTACTTCAAAAAGTCCACTGAGCTTAATCCGTATTATTCATGGTGGGTGAACCTGGGACCATTCTTTGCCCATTTCTACTCTGGCGATTATGAGCAAGCCTTACAATTTGCGAATCTTATTAACATACCAGGAGTATTCTGGAATCTACTTCCTAAAATTGCTGCATTAGGTCAACTGTCGCGGCTAGACGAAGTTTCAGTTCTGGTTGAAGAGTTTCAGATTCAGTTTCCCGGTATGGAAACAAAATATTGCCAGACACTAAAAACCATCCTTTTTCATGAATTGGTTCATGACCGTATTAAGGAAGGATTAAGTAAAGCCGGACTTGATGTTCAGAACAAAGCTATGGCATAGGCCCGGAACAAATAATGACTAATTCAGCAGTAAAAGAAATATTTACAAATTAGAGCAGAGGGTTTTATTAAAATCATCGTAATAGATATGACGAGTCCATAAAAGCAATTGCTCTTAGACCATTGATAATCCAATGATGAGTTTGATAGATTCTATGCAATTCGCAACTTCAGATATCGACTATATTAAAAGATGTTTTCTCATATAGCAGTTAGTTTTGGCGAGAGGTGTTTCTACACCTCTTTTTTTATACTCAGAAATTCATTTTGAAAAACATTCAAAGTAAATACCTGCGGACAATTTATTTATCCTTTACTAAATGGTGATTTGGTGTTAAAAAGTGATATAACAACTTTGTTGTATTAAATTAAATACAACAAAATGAAAACAATTTTTATTACCGGGGTATCTTCCGGATTAGGAAAAACAACTGCAAAATTAATGAAGTGGTGTCAAAGATTACCAGCCAGTTTGATGTTGATGTGGTTTTCAACAATGCGGGTTATGGACTTATCGGTCCGCTTGAAACCATAACTGATGAACAGCTTGCCCGGCAGTTTGAAACCAATGTATTCGGTGCCATACGGGTAACACGTGCTTTTATTCCTTATTTCAGGGAAAAGAAAACTGGTCTTTTTCTCACAACAACCTCTATTGGTGGCCTGATCGGCCTTCTCCTCAATTCAATCTATAATGCTACCAAATGGGGATTGGAACGCGTCAGAATTTTAAAGCATATGAAAGAACGTTTGAACGATTCTACGCCCTGACGTCGATGGGAAACAATTCAGACCGAACAATAAACCAGGAGCGATTGTTAACAAACCCTTACAGTTACCAAGTAGCAAACAGTAACCGTGTAGTAAATGGAGTACATCAACATTGAGGATCTTTTTTAACTTGTATTTGATATGAGCTATTGTTCTATTATAAATTCAATGCAGCCGGAAGAAAGGAAAGCGCTACATAAGAACTATCATGATAATCTTTACGGTTTCCCTTTATCGGATGACAACGAATTGTTTGGGAGACTGATCCTGGAAATCAATCAGGCTGGATTGAGTTGGGAAACTATTCTGAAAAAAGAAGCTTCTTTTCGCAAAGCATACAGCAATTTCAACATTAAGAAGATCGCGGCCTACACAGAAGTTGACAGGAATCGCCTGCTGAACGATACCGGTATCATCCGGAATAAATTAAAGATAAATGCCGCTATAGAAAATGCTAAAACAATACTGCAATTGGATGAAGAATTTGGTTCTTTCCAACAATGGTTGAAACATCATCATCCAAAAACAAAAGATGAGTGGGTAAAGTTGTTTAAAAAAACTTTCAAATTTACTGGTGGGGAGATCGTTAATGAATTTTTGATGAGCATCGGTTTTCTTCCCGGCGCACATGATTCTTCTTGCCAGGTATATAAACAAATTCTTAAACAGAAGCCTGTGTGGGCTGTCAAATAAAATAGCCTGGAATCACCAGGGAGCAAAATGTATACGTATAGAACCCTTCATTTTGTGACTTCCCTTACAAGAAAGCTGGTGCGGAGCTCCGTTTTAATGTTGCTCATGCGGGATTTTGTATCTTTAAAGACAACATCAAAGGAAAAGATGATTATATGAATAATACATCTGACAAAACCCCGGACGAAGAAAATCATGCATTCGAAGTATGGAAGTACTATGGAGGCGTCGGCGGAACTGACAAAGACACAATGATTAAGATTGTAACCTGGCTGTTGGGATTTTCTGCGGCGAGTATTGGCGTGTATACATCTGTCAAGTCAACGGATTTCCCGGCGCGAGTTCTTCCAATTATAGGCATCGTCTTTTCAATTCTCGGAGCATATATCGCTATATTATATGGGGCATACGTTGCCTGGAATTGGGCGATAGCAGATCGAATTGCGGAGGACAATGGCTGGACAAAACAGAAACCAGATTACCGACCGTTCCAGAAATCTGACAACTGCATAGCCTTTTGGCTTGCGAAACCATGCAACAATAAAATTGCCCCGGTTTTTAAGTTCTTTTTTTGGGTTTCAATTGTTTCTTTAGTTATTCACGGGTTACTTCTTTTTTTTGGCAAGTGATGCACATGTTAAATGATCGATACACATAGAATCCTAACACCTAGACAGCAGCAAACCTAATTTATTATACTTTGATTCTCACTCAAGATCTGGTTATCGCGAAAGTGTGAGCCCATTGCAAACACCAACCAGCCACCATTTCTCAAATTCATTTATTTATCTCTGCCTGGTTGTCTGCGAGAAGTTGTTTTGCGAAAATGTTTGTGTCATCCTGAAATTTTATTTTCTCCTATTTATTGCAAATATCATTACTGAAGAAATAATACACATTACTAAAGCAGCAATGATAAGTGAATTATTTTTTTGTGAAATTCCTATAAAGAAGTCTCCAACAAACATCACTAAAAAGAAAATATATGCAATTGTAAGCATAGGAATTGACTTTTTAAATGTTGCAAAAGCAAAGATAAAGCCAAGTGCAAATTGTCGGGTAGCCCACATATAAATCAGGTAGTCAACGCCTTTTGCGTTAAGATCAACTGTCTCTAAAACCGATTGGGGTGAAAAGCATAATGATAAACTTACCATTACTTCAAGTAACGCAAAAATTCCTGATACTATTAGTATCCATTTTGGTAATTTTTTTTGTCTTTCTGCCATAATCTCAATTTGTTTATAAATTGTTTTTTATCGTCTGTTTAATGTTCACACCGACGGTCGATAAATTGGTCGCTAGCATTTTTAGTACATGATCACTATCGCAAAAAAGCACATAAATTCTTAGGTAATCTGTGATTTTCGTTACCATAGCGAATTTCTCTTTGCAGTATTACTTAATTTGTGTAAGAACCTCATCGATTGACCATTGCGCGATTTTACGTGCCGCACTTGTTTTAGAAGCATTATTATTTTCAACCATCACGATCAAAGGCTTGGCGATATTAGTCATTGGTTGCATTTTAGAAACGAATGCCAGATACGCAGTAATTTTCTTTCTTGCTCCCTCCTTTTGTATTTCGCCCATTATCAATACATATCCCGAATGTGGATTATTTACAAGTTCCTTGGTTGTTGGGCCATCTGACTCAATGCTTTTTCCAATTCGATTCGCACCCAATCCTGAGAGTCGTTGATTCGGTTATGGCCGTTTATTTTGCTCCCCAACCAATTTGGTCCAATGATGGCTAATACTACTGAAGAGAATAGAAGATATTCTGAAATTGCTTCCGTGAAATCGACCCCTGGTTCGATTTTGTTAATGTCAAGGAAAATTTGATCATCGTAGAAGTATTGCTTCAGCGAGTCAACCAGTCGTCCAGTCTCACCACTCGTATCTTCCCTGCGGTAGCTTAAAAAAATATTTTTTTCCTTAGCATTTAGGTTGGTATGCATTTTTCCAAACGGAACAAATTAAGAAATCGATTTTGAATGATTTTGAATTATATACATTCGCAACTTGCTCGGATGTACATTCGAATTTATAATTAGAAGTTAAGCAATTCTTGGAACAATACTCAAGAACAATTGTCGACTACGATGTAGAATTGTCTAAATTCTACAATAGGATTCCAAACCGATTATTATAAAGGCGATTTCTTTGATTATTAATGTTGCATTAGTCCAAATAAGGCAATAGGTATCAAATTCTAATGCACTAAAAGTGACAGAAATGACTACTGGATAACTCCACATGATTATGTCTCAATGATTCTTTTGAATTGTTTTAGAATCGGTAGAATATTAGTTGAAAGTCTGGATGCTTCCCAATAGTAACTTTCCAAAAAAACCCTGAAATTCACAATCCGATTGTCTTTCAGGGTTTATTTCTGTGATCCGGATTGGATTCGAACCAATGACCTACTGCTTAGAAGGCAGTTGCTCTATCCAACTGAGCTACCGAACCAATTCACCGACCTAATTTTTAGACCGGCCGCAAAGATAATTTTTTTTAGTTTGCACCCAAACTGAAATTTGGATTAATGGACGTAAAAATAAATGAGTCCTGGAAGCAGGAGCTAAAAGCCGAGTTCACAAAAACATATTTTCTCCAAATCGTCGATTTCCTCAAAATAGAACGGGAAACCGGCAAAACAATCTTTCCGCCGGGAAAACTCATATTTAATGCCTTTGATACCACTCCTTTCGACAAAGTCAAAGCTGTGATTATTGGTCAGGATCCTTATCATGGGCCCGGCCAGGCACATGGGCTTTGCTTTTCGGTCCAGGATGGAGTAACTCCGCCGCCATCTCTGGTAAATATTTACAAAGAAATGTATTCCGACCTGGGCTTAAACGTCCCCAGAACCGGAAATCTCACAAAATGGGCCGAACAAGGCGTCCTGATGTTAAATGCAACACTGACAGTCAGGGCCAATGAACCCAATAGCCACGCCAAAATCGGTTGGCAGGATTTCACTAATACAGTCATAAAAAAAGTGTCAGATGACAAAAAACATGTCGTTTTCATACTCTGGGGCAAATTCGCGCATGAAAAACAGGCGCTGATAGATGAAACCAAACACCTGGTATTGAAAGCTGCTCATCCTTCACCATTCTCAGCTCATAACGGGTTTTTCGGTTGCAAACATTTTTCCAAAACCAATGAATATTTAATAAACAACGGACAATATCCGATTGACTGGGCCGTCTGATGCAAATACTGCGTCAACATTTACTGACCAACTTAATATTCAGCTGAAAAATTTATCATGGGAATCAAAGTAATCATTACTGGAGCAACAGGTATGGTAGGAGAAGGTGTGTTATTGGAATGCCTGGCCAACCCTGCAGTGACAGAAGTCCTGGTCATAAACAGGAAACCCGGTGGAAGATCAAATCCCAAACTGCGCGAGATTATTCATACAGATTTTTATAACCTGGCACCAATAAAAGATCAACTTAAAGGTTATGATGCCTGCTTTTTTTGCCTTGGTATTTCGTCAGTCGGAATAAGTAAAGAAAATTATAAACATATCACTTACGACTTAACCATGCATGTTGGCAAGACCCTGGCTGAGGCAAATCCTGAACTTGTATTTTGCTACATCACAGGCGCTGGTACCGATAGCAGCGAAAAAGGCAAACTGGCCTGGGCACGGGTTAAAGGGGCAACTGAAAATGCATTGCTGGCCTTATTTAAAACTGCTTATATGTTCAGACCGGGACTTATGAAACCAACACCCGGTCAGAAAAACGTCAAGAGCTTATATAGGTTTTTTGCGTGGATGTACCCGATTGGCCGGAAGTTCTTCAGCGGTGGCTTTTGCACGATAGAAGAAGTGGGCCAGGCCATGATCAAATCAGTTATTAAAGGCTCCCTCAAAAGAATTCTTGAAGTCAAAGACATCGTAGCACTTGCGAGAGCTTAACAAAATCATGAGCTCTGTTGAAAGAACATCCCGCTTTAAGACTGGAAGGTCATTGGTTCGAATCCAATCCGGATCACGAACTTTAAGGGCTATTTTTTATGTTTAGAAGCTGATGCCCCTTTATCAGGTCGCTTTTTTTCTGAGATTGATTTTACAATTGTTTGACCGTGCCTGATTTGCTTTTGGTCTTTTACTTTTGAAAGAGAATTTGCAAATGCTTCATTGACCAATTTTTTAATGTAGGCTTTTGGAAATCTCTTTTTGTCAGTAACAAGAATATAGCGATACTGATTTCCTTCTCCCAAAAGAATTTTGTCCGGGTCAGAAAGTTCACCGCCCCAATAAAAACCAAAATGAACATTTTTACTTGAGCGTCCCACTGCAATTGAACAAATGGTGTGTCCAACTTTGTCTGTCGGCGACCAACCAAATGCCACTGCATTATAGTTGTCGTAAATTAATTCGTTTGCTTCAGGACATAGGTCCCATGCGAAGTCACGAAGCCACATTACAAGTCCAATGATGTCGTCACCGAATGGTTTGAGAAATTGTAAAAGGTCATTTGTTTGTTCTTTACTCATTTGTCAATAGTTAAGTGTCACCACCTATTGCTGTCAAGATGAAGGGGAATGGCTATATTGGATTTCTTGATTACGAAACAAGTTAGTAATATTTTTAAAATGAAGGTGCTGATTCAATACCTGAACGATCGTCATTTATGTCCCCAATGAAGTTCATTACCAAGGCTATTTGTTTTCATTAATTAAAGGGTCAGCAATCATACAGCCAACCTTTTTTGTGCCATATAAATTTTACGTTTTAGATTGGGAATTAAAAAAAAATAGGTTGGCCCTGGTGCGGTTTAAAACTAAAAACAAAATGACCGCTATTTCAGTCAAACTGACCCGTTTTTGACTGAAATAGCGGTCATTTTAGAAAAACACCAAAATGAAGAATCTCCCGGCCTCCCAGCCCATGCAACAAATTAACAATACACATTTTACCTTTTCAATAGCACAACTTGTCTTGCTGACTGCTTTGCAATCTTTATTTGAATCCGATCCATCTTCATTTGAACCCGATCCATCTTCAAGTGAATAAGTGATGGCTTGCTTCAAACTTCTCAACAATGTATTGGTCGCTTCGCAGTAATGTACAGGCTAGCAATAAAAATGGCATATTTGCCGATATTTAAGGTTATCGGCTAAAACGCCGATAATTGATTTTCTAAATCGCGATCATTCAAACCCTAACCGGTTAGTATTTTCGCATATTCTTTCTTTGTATCATTGTCATTCATATGAATAAAAAACCAGGCGTTTTAAAATTGATATTTGGCAGGATTTGGGCAGCATGGGCAGCAATTGTTTTTATTTCAACGATGCTGATTATGCTCATTCCTTTTTTCCTCTTCAGCTATTTCTCTCCCGATCCCATAAAAACCAAACGCTTTATACTATACTCCAGGATCTGGATGGGTATCTTTCTACCACTGGTGGGTTGCCCATTACGTGTCAGAGGTAAAGAAAACTTTTTGCCTGGTGAAAATTACATAGTCGTTTGTAATCATAATTCATTCATGGATGTCCCGGTTTCTTCCCCCGCCATTCCCGGCGGAAATAAAACTATTGCCAAAGTGGAAATTGCAAAGGTTCCTCTATTTGGCTATCTCTATGAAGCGGGCAGCGTGCTGGTCGATCGAAAAAGCGAAACCAGCCGTAAGGAAAGCTTATCCAAAATGAAGAAAGTACTCGATATGGGATTACATATGTGCATCTATCCCGAAGGCACAAGGAACACAACAGACCTTCCATTGAAACCCTTTCACGACGGCGCTTTCAGGCTGGCAATGAATACCAGGAAATCTATATTACCCGCACTTATATTCAACACCCGCTCCACCCTTCCAACCAAACCATCGTTCTACATGATTCCACACAAACTGGAAATGCATTTCCTACCGGCTATTCCACTCACGGATACGGACACTACTGAAACCATTAAACAAAGAACCTTCGCGATAATGGAAGGTTATTATAAAGAAAAGAGAATGAAGGCTGCACGCCATTAAAACGAAGAAAACTGCCGGCTACGATTAATCTTCAAATCCCTCAGCAAACCCGATTTAGGATTAATACTGATGTTAAATGACCGGTACAAACCCACCGGGGTAACGTTGATGGATAGCTGCCAGCAATGCATCTCGCGGGAAAGAAACATGGTCAATGCACTTATCGAAGAGGATTTAAAATCATAATACCCATTCATACCCATCTTCCATTTTGGTGTCAGGTTGAAATCACCATTGAAATTGAAATTCGAATTAAGACGCGTTTCAAACCCCGAATAATCTGGTTTAAAATCGCGGGCAAAACTCAAAGAATACGACAGGGTAACCGACCACGGAATATTAAAATCAGCAAACTCAGCAGGATTCTGACGTATATATTCCATCTGTGAATTCTGTTCATCCAGCGTCATCGGTGGAAGATTATTATTCTGCTGCTGAAGTTCCTCCAACGCTTTTTTATCCTTGTCTGCATCTTTAGGTTGCGACTGGAAGCTCGTTGAAACCGCAATATTCCCATTCGTTATCCTGCCAAGCGAGAACTTCTCCCCCTCCCAGGCATACTTGTTGACACGACGACCCGATGCATCCACCTGGTAAGGATCCAGGTTAGCACCAGCAGTTATATTTATTTTTTCGAACAGGGTACTTCGCAAATACAGATTAATATTCGAAAGCTTGAATTCATCAGCCAAAAAGTTATAACCTCCATTAAAACCAAAACCATCAATCAGGCGAATCTTTTTTATTCCACCTTCGGTAGTATCTGTTTTTGATCGTTTTTTTATTTCCAAATTATTATCAAGCCCAAACCCTATTCCCCCGAATTCACCCTCGGACATGGGACCGAAGATCGTTCCGTCATATTTAGAAAAACGAACTTTGTTGGTATCCGTCTTGTTAACCTGTGTTTCATAAAAATCATTTTTCGCAAAATCAGGTTTATAAGAGATCGAAAAAGTCGGGCGAATAACATGCCTGATCGCCCTTATTGAACTTTTCGGACCAAATCTATCAAACATTCCGAATATCGCTGAACTCAACCCAAGACTGAAAGACATTTCACGTGAAGAAAAAAAGCCTTTCTCTATCGTGGTATCAACTTTTTGGGAGGAATCAGTCCAGTGCCTCGTAAATTTCTGGCTATACCAGTTCTCACGGTAACTAATACCCGGTGCTATCTGCAGCGGTCCCAGCTGTGGTAAAGCCAACTGTATTGGTATATTATGCTGGGCTCCCCATTGCATCGTATCCAGTATGCCTTTCCAGCTAAATGAAGAATCAAAAAAAGTTATCTGGTTAGCAACATTTGTACTTAAACCGATACCCAGTTTCTCATACCATTTTGGCGCTCCGACAAATTCTTTTTTCTGCAAAGGATAAAACGTATTCACTGTAAATGCAACAGTGGGAAGATTGATATTATAACGGCCATCGATATTGTTCTGGGAGTGATTGGCAGAAGCAGTCAGGTTATACAAACTTCCCCATGTTTTTGAATAAGTAATGGATGAACTCATCTGGTTGGAGTAATTCCGGGTAGGATTATTCGCCACAAACTGGTTAAACTTGCTGGATCCGGCATTGACGCTGGCAGAAAAATTTGTTCCCGGCCTCGCCCTGCTGTCAACCGTATGGCTCCAGGTTACATTATAGGTTTTCGTGGTATTAAATTCTTCTTTACCATCAGTGCTGAGGATCCGGCTGCTTTGCATGGCCAGGTTCATCGAACCGTTGTAGCGGTAACGTTTTCGATAAGTTGGTGTAAGAAAAGCTGCCCAGCCACCATAAGAATACAGGTTGGTCCGAAGCGTAACATCAAAATTATCATTGATAACCTTATAATATCCCAGTCCTTCGAGTCCAAGCCCAAACTGATCGTTTACGGTAAATGTCGGCGGAAGCAAGCCCGAATGCCTGCCCTGTGACATCGGAAAATAACCGAATGGAAGATAAATCGGAACCGGAACTCCTTCAAATTCAGGGTGTATCGGCCCCGTTACTGCCAGTTTTTTGTTCACCACCTTCATTTTCTTAGTCCGGAAGTTGAAGTGCGGTACATCATAATTACAGGTGGTTATTATTCCCCTGAAAGCAAATAGTTCTGTTTCTGAGATCTTTTTGATTCTTTCTCCCTGTACATACATTTCACCTTGCTGGGTAAATGTATTTTGAGTGATACCCCGCTGCGTTTCAAAATTATACTTGATCACATCCGCATCCATGGTGCTTTCCGTCTGTTTCATCCTGGGCCTGCCGACAATATTGCCAAGCGAGTCACGCCGGAAGGTTGCTGTCACCATTTTTGTCTCCTGGTCCATTTCAATACTGTCGGCAGTAAGGTTCATGTCCTTATAAATGATATTACCCTTGCTGTACAGAATTATTTTATTTGTGGGGATATCCAGCACCATCGAATCCGCAGCTGAATATTCTACGGGTGCATCCAGCGAATCCTTGGAAAGCCTCAAACCAAATGTATCGGTTGTATTAACCAGGCTGTCCCTGCCGACTGTAGTGTCCCGCCTTTGCAAGCTATCCATCCTTCCAGGTATTGTATCCCGCCTTTGAAGACTATCCCGCCTGCCTGGAATTGTATCCCGCTTTTTCAAACTATCTCTTCGCTTTAAACTATCCCTGATTTGCAAACTATCCCTCTTCACCGGGACAGTATCGCGAACTGTTTTCTGAGGCTTGTTGTTGTTTTTAAGCGCCGGCGCCGGCTTAGTAGAATCCTGTAAAACGGTTAATTGATTGTAAAAACTTTCGTGTGGAATATAATGTCCTGCTACATCATGCGTTATAGAAAGCAAACAAGCCACGAAAACCAATAGAAAATTGTATTTTAAACTATTTTTACCGCGTTTGCTCATATTACAGATAGTGGGACGAAAATAGTTATTAATGAATTAAGAATATGTGAAGATTGGTGCTGATTATCAGTTTTTTGTTGAACGCGAAAGTAAAGAAATTATTGAGGTTTTCAGGATTACAAACTTACTTTATAACTTACGGATAGGTATGATAAGAACAACTTTAGCCCAGGCCCGATTTACTGCTATTTTGACCCTTCTTTCAATTACGTCCTTTCATCTTTCTGCTCAGAAACAAACGATAAAAACAATCGTAGTGGATGCCGGTCATGGAGGAACCGCAGTTGGTGCAAAAGGACTGTTTTCAAACGAAGCGGATATTGCGCTTGATATAGCAATGAAGCTGGGAAAACGGATCGAAGATGAAATGGAAGACATAAAAGTCGTCTATACACGCACAACCAAGGCGTTGCCGGGTGGCGTAACGTCCAGCCGTGTAGCCAACAGGTTAAGAGCAGAAATGGCAAATGAAGCCCGGGGCGACCTGTTTATCAGTATTCATTGTAACTCTACAAGACAGAAAGCCGGTGGCTGGTATGCTAAAAGAGTGATCGGTCATAAAAACAAAGTGGTTTATACCGGTAAAGGATCCAAGAGGAAAAAGAAAACAATCAAGGTTCCTATCACTGAATCATATTATGTAAAAAACACCAGGCACGGAACGGAAACTTATATCTGGGCCGCCGATCGCAGCGGAGTTAAAAGTGAATATATACATACTGAAGATGATGGCGAATTTGCCGGGGACAGCGCAAATGCGGGTACCACTGCCGGTATGCCAGACATGAACACTCCCGAAGCAAGGGTTCGTGCACAGTTATATGAGAAAAAATATTTTACTAAAAGTCTTTTGCTCGGAACTTATATTGAAGAAGAATTTGAAAAAGGCGGTCGCCTTAGCCAGGGAGTAAAACAAAGAAACGAAGAACAGATCTGGGTGCTACAGGCAACCGGTATGCCAAGCGTACTTGTTGAAACCGGTTTTATCTCTAATAAAGAAGAAGAAGAATATCTCAATAGCGAGAAGGGCCAGGATGAAGTTGTGGATAGCATAATAAACGCCCTGAAAAAATACCGCAACGGTGCCGCCAGCCAGGCCTCAGCAACAAATTAATTTTAATAGCGACTTTTATCTGTTCAGAAACAGGCGTGATTTTGTATTTTGCGCAATTGACCAGTGTTCTAACCCGATAATAGTTATGCTGAAAAAAACTTTTCCTTTTCTTGCCTTCCTGATTTCTCTTACGGCACTTTTTTCTTTCTCAAATAAATGGATCCAGAAACCAGTGATCCGCACGATCGTTGTGGATGCGGGTCATGGTGGATATGATGTTGGCGCCAAAGGATTGTTTTCTACAGAAGCTGATGTGTCGCTTGCCATTGCAATGAAACTTGGAAAAAGACTGGAAACGGAATTTCCCGAATGTAAGATCGTTTATACGCGCACAGACAATGCGCTGCCAGGGAATCTGAACGACCTCAACGCTGCCAATCATCTGCGCGCAGAGATGGCAAATGAAGCCAAGGGAGATCTTTTTATCAGCATCCACTGCAACTCTGCCGGTTTAAGGGCAGGTGGGTGGAACGCCAAAAGGACCATCGGGTATAAATCAAAAAAAGTGACCACTGGAAAAGGCAAAAAAAAGAAAACAAGAACTGTTAAAACTCCTATCACTGAAACCTACTTTGTAAAAAACATCGTTGCTGGAACTGAAACTTTTATCTGGGCAGCAGACCGCAGCGGAATAAAAAGCGGTTATATAAATGTAGAAGAACCAGGCAATACCGGTGATAGTGTAGCAGAAGCTTCAGCGGACTCAAATATCATTATGCCGGATATGAATTCGCCGGAATTTCGTATCCGTTCACAGCTATACGAGAAAAAATATTTCACCAAAAGCCTGATGCTCGCTGGTTTTGTGGAAGAAGAGCTCGTGAAAACAGGACGCTCAAGCCGGGGTGTAAAACAACGCAATGATAAAGGGATCTGGGTTCTGCAGGCCACGGGCATGCCAAGTATACTGGTTGAAACCGGGTTTATTACTAATGAAGAAGAAGAAATACTTATAAACAGTGAGCAGGGCCAGGAAGACATTGTTCAAAGTATCGTGAATGCGCTGAAAAGATACCGCGAAGCTATCACGAGGAGCTAAGCCCCTCCTATTCTACAATTAATTCTTAAAATTTTATTCCGGGCTCTCCCCGCAACTTTCAACAGTATCTTTATTGAATAAATGTCCAAAAAAGGACCTGGGTAGATGCTGAAAAAATTACTGACCGGATTTATTCCCCTGTTATTTCTTACGATTCTCTTTTCTTTCAGGAAAGAACGCCCGGATGGAGTCCTGGATGGAGCGCCTTATAAAGCTCCGAACTTCGCCATTAAAACCATCATTGTCGATGCGGGACATGGTGGATCAGATGTCGGTGCCCGCGGCGCATATTCTTTTGAGAAAGATATCTGCCTCGGAGTTTCTCTTAAGCTTGGAAAATTGTTGGAAGACGAATTCAAAGATGTTAAGATCTTATATACCCGCACCACGGATGTATATCCTGCTATCAAAGAAAGAGCGGATTTTGCAAATGCGAATAAGGGAGATCTTTTTGTTTCTATCCATGTAAATGCCGGTCCCCCGGTAAGACATTCGAAATTTGCCGGCTACCGTAAAGAAACTTACTATACCGGTAAAGGCAAAAAACGTAAAAAAAGAACAAGAACCGTCCCGAAGTATACTACCTATTTTACACCCAACAATTCGCGGGGAACGGAAACTTATATCTGGGCAGCCGACCGCACTTCTGCCAAAGGCGACTATGTTTCTGAGCGACTGTCGGAAGTAGTGGACGAAAGTGCAGAATTCGCGCCGGACCTGAATGATCCAACCTTCAAGGCGCAGTCGCTGCTTTGGACTAAGAAATATTTCACCAAAAGCCTTTTGCTGGCCAACCTTGTTGAGGAAGAATTTTTAAAGGAAGGCAGAGAAAGCCGTGGCGTTAAACAGCGTAACGAGAAAGGGATCTGGGTGCTCCAGGCCACCGCTATGCCGAGTATACTTGTTGAAACGGGTTTTATCAGCCATAAGCCCGATGAAGAGTATCTCAACAGTAAAAAAGGACAGGAAGCAATAGCCGAAAATGTACTCAATGCTATCAGGAGGTACCGGGATGCAACAGAAGGCAAATAGTATTGACTGACAGGCACTTCATTCGAACTTTTATTGGAGATATGCGTTTTTATGCAGAATTTTAAGCGTTGATCCGAGGGCATACCCTACAGGTTTACAATAAAAAATGTCGAATGAAAATATCTAATGAGACGAAAGTTGGAGCACTTACTGCTATTGCCATCACTGTTCTTATCCTCGGCTTCAATTTTCTGAAAGGGCGGAATATTACTGAAAGGAATGATGAATTATTTGCTGTTTTCAAATCGGTCAAAGGCGTCGGTCCCGCAAATCCCGTTCTGATAAATGGTCTCCAGGTTGGAAAGGTTTCTTCATTAAAAGAAAAAGACAAAAACCTGAGCGGCATCATAGTTACTATCAGCCTCACCAAAGAAGTAAATATTCCTGACAATTCAATTGCGACTATAAACAGTGATCTGCTCGGGACCACTTCTCTTGAAATTTTTTTAGGAAACAGCCCAAACTTTATTAAATCAGGTGGTACGCTGCAAACAACCACAAACCCTGGTCTGCTGGGAGAAGTGAAAGGAGCCTTGAGTCCTGCCATCGATAATCTTAACAAAACACTTGCCTCACTCGATCTGTTTATTCAAAAGCTGAATACCATTGTAGACCCTAATACAAAAAACAATATCCAGGGTATCATTGCAAATCTCACCACAACTTCCAAATCGCTCGAAAACCTGTTGAATAATCAAAGCGGTGCGCTCGCAAAAACGCTGGGCAACCTTGAAAATTTCAGTGGGAACCTCGCGCGGAATAATGGCAAGATCGATTCCACGCTTACAAATCTTGAAAAAACAACCAATATGCTGTCCAATGCAGGGATTGATCAGGCCGTGATGCAACTTAAGAATACATTGAATAAACTTGATAATACCATTGCAAAAATTGACAGTAAAGATGGTACGCTCGGTATGCTGTTAAATGATCGCAAATTGTATGATGAACTTCATCAGACGAGCCGCAGTTTGACTATCTTGCTAGATGATTTCCGCACACATCCGAAACGTTATGTCAACATTTCTGTATTTGGAAAAAAAGAGAAAAGTGGTGCTTTGAAATCACCATTGCATGATTCAACTTCTGTGCGGTGAAAGCAGTAAGATGAAAAAAGTTCTATTTCTTCTGGCCTCTCTTCTCTTATTGTTCTCTTACTCCTATTCACAGGTTAAGAGTGGACCTCCTGCAACCGGCGAATCGAAACCAGTTGAAATCATCTATGCAGATAAACTGAGAACCGAAAAAGTTGACTCTGTCCGTGAGGTTCAAACAGGCTCCGGTAAAGTACAGGCAAAACAAGACAACACACTTTTTGAATGTGACAGTTTCTATTATGACAAAAGCACCAAGGTTTTTGAAGCATTTGGAAATGTACATATCAACGACAACGATAGTATAAATATATATTCAAACTACCTGCTTTACCATGTTGACACGCGTATAGCAAATCTTAAGAAAAATGTACGGTTAACTGATGGGAAAAGTACACTCACCACGCAACAGCTCGACTACGACCTTAATCAGAAAATCGGAAATTATTATGCAGGTGGCAAAGTTGCAAATGAAAATTCTGTACTTACTTCTACCGAAGCCACTTATTTTGCAGACAGCAAAGATGTTTATTTTAAAAAGAACGTTGTACTCATCGATCCGCAGTATAAATTAAAAGCCGACTCTTTATTATACAACAGCGAATCACAGCTGACCACATTTATTACAAAGACTTATATCGAAGATTCTGCCCGGAACATTGTTACCAGCAGTGGTTATTATGATCTGAAAAACAAAAAAGCATTTTTTGGTAAACGCCCGATCATCAATGATGGAGCTTCGCAGGTTATAGCAGATAACATAGACACCAATGACAGCACCGGCCTGAGTTTGCTGACCGGTAATGTTTTTTATAAAGACACTGCGCAGGGTTTTGCGATGCGTGGTGATTTCATGAACGTTAATAATAAAGCAGGCACTCTGCTCGCAACTAAAAATGCCGTACTTATTATTAAACAGGATAAAGATTCTTTGTTTGTTACGGCTGATACTTTGTTTTCAGGTAAACTCAGTTCGTTAATCCTGCCACCGCCCCTTCCTGATCCTGCAGTAACAGACACATCGATGTTGCGGAATACTGATTCAGTCCGCAGAACGGACACTTCGATGTTGCGCAAAACTGACTCAGCACGCAGAACCGACATAACTAAAATCACCGACAAATCTGTTGCAGACTTAAATACCTTAACGCCACCACCTGGGCCGGTTTTGAAAACGGATAGCACCGCGGGAACCAATCCTGCTAACCCGGAAAGAAAAATAATAAATCCAGGTAATTCAGCGGCTAAAGTCAAATCAAAAAACAATGCTACTACCGGTACACCAGGCATTGCAAAGACAAAGACCAAACCTGTTAATTCAAAAAACGCGGCTGCTCCAAATGCAGACAGTAGTGCTGCGATAAAAGGTGTAACCGTCGTTGATACAAAAGCCAAAAATGATAGTGCCGATCGTTATTTCCAGGCTTATCATCGCGTAAGAATATTTTCCGATTCACTCCAGGCAGTGGGTGACAGTCTCTGGTACTCCGGTAAGGATTCCATATTCAGGTTATTTAAAGATCCTGTGATGTGGGCATCAAACAGCCAGGTAAGTGGTGATACAATATATATCTACACTAAAAATAAAAAGCCGGAAAGGGTTTTTGTTTTTGAGAATTCCATCACAGTTAATAAGTCTGGCAACAATATGTTTAACCAGTTAAAGGGAATCCGGATGACTGGTTATTTCAAAGATGGTGAAATCGACTACATGCGTGCCAGGGGCAATGCAGAAAGCATTTATTATGCTAAAGACAGGGAAGATTATCTAGTCGGTATCAACAGGGTCGCGGGTGATATTATTGACCTGCGTTTTTTAAATAAAGAATTAAACCGGGTTGTTGTTATCAATGAAGTGAAGGGCACCATGTACCCGGTTTCCCAGATGCCCGAAAGCGAAAAGCATTTACGCAATTTCAAATGGCAGGAAGATCGCAGACCAAAATCAAAGTTTGAATTGTTCGAGCCGCCAAAACCCCTACCCACCCCAACTCCCGCTACCGTAATCCGTACGGATTTCTAACAACTTTAACAGACGCCATATGTAAGTGCGTTAAACCTTTTCGTTTATTTGGTTCATACCTTAAATACATACTAATATGAAAAGTTTGCTCGTAGCATCAATGATGATCACAGCTGTTCTTTCATGCAGTCAATTAATGGCACAGGATCCCGAGCCCGATCCGGCTTTCTACAAAATAGAGGAGCCTGCACGTGATTACCGTATGGCCATCGGTATCAGGTTAAGCAATTCCATACCTACGTTGAATAATGCCATAACGGGAAAATATTTTATCACCGATCGCAGTGCTATTGAGGGCATCATTTCTTTTGGCAGCCGGTTTGGTATTGGAGGTTTGCTCGAGGTATATCAGCCGTTCAGCACAAAAGGGCTTAGTTGGTTTTACGGTGCAGGCGCTTATGTAGGGTTCGAAAGCAATTCAGATAAAAATGGTGAAGGAGGTGGACGCACCTTTGTTGGTCCAACCGGTATTCTTGGAGTAGATTATAAATTTGCAAATGCTCCAATCAACTTATCGGTTGACTGGAAACCTGAACTCGATATTATACCTGCAATCAACTTTGTTCCGGATGCATTTGCCTTATCAGTAAGATTTGCTTTCGGAAAATAATTTCTTATAACATTTGTACAGGGTTAATCACATTTTTTAATTGTGATGACATGCATTCCTATCTTATGCTGGAATAATCCGCATGATCCCTGTTACTATTACGCACATACTTTACGATCATTATTCCCGGTTATTCTCTTGAATTTTCGACTCTGCCTTACCGTTAGGAACATCCCAAAACCAACTAACGAAAATAATCCCAGGCATGGTAGATTTTTTCCCATCCTGAATTCATAACTATATCTCTCTTTATTTTCTTTCATAATTCATAACTCATAATTCATATCTCTCTTGCAGTTATTTGCGGATCTTGGCAAGCGCATTTTGACCCAGGACAACTTTTACGCGTCCAGGAATATTTATTTTTCCCGATTTGCGGTTTTATGCGGGAATTTCTTTTATTTTGAGAGAGTAACCCGCTAACGAAATGCTCAAAAAACAAAGGCAGGCGTTTATTTTACGCCAGATTGATTTGCACAACAGCGTCCTTTCATCGGGTCTGTGTCAGCAGATTAATGTTTCTGAAGATACAATCAGGCGGGATTTACAGGAATTAGCCGACGAGGGCAAACTTATAAAAGTTCATGGCGGGGCACTATCACATTCTTTCAACCAGTTCCACTATCCTTCGAACAACGTTTATGCTTCCACTCAGAAAAAAATCATAGCACAAAAAGCAATCCGGCTCATCCAGGATGGAATGTTTGTTTTAACGACAGGGGGAACTACGCTGATTGAAATGGCGCGCTGTCTTCCTTCGCAGTTAAAAGCAACTTTTATTACAGGCAGTATTCCTATTGTGCAGGAATATATGGCCCATCCTAACATTGATGTTATAGTTATTGGAGATAAAGTATCTAAAAATGCCAAGATAACAACCGGAGGCGAAGCGCTGGCAAAAATCAGGCAGATCAGGGCGGACTTGTGTTTCCTTGGAGTTAACGGAATAAATGTAATGGATGGGATCACTGATAACGACTGGGATGTTGTGCAATTGAAAAAAGCGATGATTGAATCTTCTCAAAAAGTCGTTTGTGTTACTATCGCGGAGAAGCTTAATTCTCTCCAACCTATTCATGTTTCTGCTCTCAACCAGATTCAAATCCTAATTACTGAATTACCCCCCGACGATCCTTTACTTGAGCCATATGTGACCGCGGGAATCCAGGTTTTATAGTACGTGTGGCTCATCAATTTTTGTAGAGGTTATTTTGTAAGCTGATACATATTCAGCATGTATTAAGCGGCTTTTATTAGCCGGCTTTTGTGTGCTGCCTTGTGTTCAGGGTTTATAGAATTGTTCGAGTTTACATAATCGATCAGGATTTATAATTGTTCAAGGTTTATATAGTTATCAGGTTTATTTTTTTGTCACATCAGATAGATCACCCAGAAAAAACATGCTATGAGAAATTTACTATGCATGCTGTTATTGCCGTTAATGTTGTGCGTCCAGCAAACGGCTTCAGCCCAGGTTCAGACAGTTTCCGGTACCGTTGTGTCTACAAGAGATGGCAGCGTCCTTGAGGGAGCAACGGTTCAGATCAAAGGAAGTACTACAGGTACTCAAACTGATTCAAAAGGTAATTTTAGTATCAATGCTTCCAAAGGCGCAACGATTGTAGTCAGCTTCCTCGGATTTACCGGTAAAGAATATAAGGTGGGCGACAAAATCAGTGGCATTACCATTGGTCTAGTACCATCTGATAATTCTCTTGAGGAAGTTGTTGTTGCACTTGACCTTAAACGTAAGCCAAGGGAGCTAGGTTATTCAACCCAAAAAGTGTTAGGTTCAGAAATACAGGAAACGCAACGGGAAAACTTTATAAATGGTTTGCAGGGAAGAGTTGCCGGTTTAACAATTAATCCAACCGGAGGTACAGCGGGTGCTTCTTCAAGTATAGTACTTCGGGGTTTTAATTCACTATCGCTGAGTAATGAACCATTGTTTGTGGTGGACGGAATCATCATGGATAACTCCACCGTTAACGAAACCTCAGGAGGAGGTAGCGGACTCGGTCTCGCTTCTGATCGCCCGAACAGGAATAACGATTATACAAACCGGATCTCAGACATCAACCCGAACGATATTGAATCAATAACCGTACTCAAAGGGCCTGAAGCAACGGCTTTATACGGAAGCCAGGCAAGTTCCGGTGCTATGCTTATTACCACCAAAAAAGCAAAGTCGAATAAGCTTGCGGTTCAGTACGATGATGCATTCCGGGTCCAGCAACTAACCCGGTATCCCGATGTATTCGAAGGCTACCAAAATGGGGAAAATGGTGCTAATGCAAACGTTTTCCGTTATTACGGCGAACCATATCCCGCGGGAACAAAGCTGATTGACAATAAGAAATATTTCTTCAAAACCGGGTTCTCACAAACTCATAATATTGGTGCAGACTTCGGTGTAAAAAAATCTGTTTTCCGCGTTTCAGGTTCCTATTTCAACCAGGAAGGTGTGGTTCCCAATAATAATTTCAAACGGATAAATCTCAGGATATCCAATACAACAAAGATTGGAAAGTATATTGAAATCACTCCATCCCTGGCTTATGTAAGAAGTGAGAACGACAAGGTGCTTCGCAGTGCCGGCGGTTATATGCTTGGATTATTTGCTTACCCAAATACCTATGATATCAGGAAGTACCAGGACGATGCTGGCAACAAGATTCCTGTTTTTGCGTCTAATCCAAATCTTGAGTTAGACAATCCACTCTTCAATGTAAACGCAAACCCAAGCCGGGATGAAACGGATCGTTACACCGCCAGCCTGGGTATTAATATCAATCCTACTGACTGGTTAACAATTACGGGAAGATTCGGTTATGATACATACAGAACCGAAGGTTATACACTTTATCATCCAAAATCTTTTTACATCACACAGGCATTGAATGGTGAACAGGATAATTATTGGAGGAAGTATAATGGGTATAATCATACCATTACTGCAACAGCTAAAAAAGATTTTGGGAAATGGAGCACAAGACTCATGGTAGGTACTATGTGGCAGGATTATAATACACAGATGTTTGCAATAGTTGGAAATAATTTGAAAGATGTCACGCATTTTGACAGCTCCAATACTGCACCAAATACACGTCGCCGCCTTTTACAGAATAATCTTGGCGCCTGGAACGAACAGGTCACCAGGCAGATGGCGGGCTTTGGCGAAGTAAGTGTTGGATATAACAATCTTGTGTTTCTAAATTATTCGCATCGTTTTGAAGCAGCCTCTACCCTTCCAAAAGTTAACCGCAACTACAATTATCCGGGGGCCAGTCTGAGCGTTATCATCACAGATATATTTCCTGAGCTAAAACGGGGCACTACACTTAACTATTGGAAACTGCGCACTTCCGCCGCAAGTACAGCAAGGTTAAATTCCCCCTACTCAACTCAATCGGTATTTGTTGACAACTTCGCAAGTGGTGGTGGATTTTCCTACGGCTTTGTAAATAATAACCCGAACCTGGAACCAGAGAAACAACAAACATTTGAGGTTGGAACTGAGCTTAAGCTTTTCAACAACATACTGAATTTTGACGCCACGTATTATAATACGCTTAACAAGGGTCAGATCGTTGAAGGATTTCGCCTGAGTTATGCAACGGGATTTGTGTTAAATACTCAAAATGCAGGAAGCACAAGAAACCAGGGTTTCGAAGTATCAGCTGATGCGAACATTTTCAATAATACCGACTTTGGCTGGAATGTGAGAGTGAACTTTAATAAAATGTGGAATGAAGTTGTGCAGTTGCCTGCAAACGTTGCTGAGTATTACCTCGGCGACACCTGGTTATATGGTAATGCACGCGGTGGTATTACACTCCACGGTACCACTACCTCTATCACATCTTATGGTTATCTCAGGAATGATGCGGGAAAGATACTGATCAATCCTTTGAACGGTTTACCGGCAATTGATGCAGTATTCAGGGTTAGAGGTGATAGGAATCCCGATTATACTATTGGTACAACGAATACATTCAGGTATAAAAACTGGAGATTGAGTTTCCTCTGGGATCTCAAAGTCGGTGGCGATGTATTTAATGCCAATAAAATGTATCTCACCGGTATCGGCAAGAGTGACCTGACTATTGACAGGTATACTCCAAGAGTAGTTGAGGGTATATTGAATGATGGTAAACAAAACACGGCAAATCCAACTGTCAACACCATAGCAGTTATACCTGCTTATCTCGATGCTTACTATGGTGCGAATGGTATGCCGGAAGAAGCCTTTATTGAAAAAGATGTGAACTGGTTAAGGTTAAGGGATGTTTCATTCAGCTACCAGTTCCCGACAACTTTTGTGAAAAAAATCAAAGGGGTTAAGAGCCTCGGCGCCTTCCTGACAGCAAATGATCTTATTCTTATTACTAATTATACCGGTGGAGATCCCTCTTCAAATGGTAACACTGCAGCTGGCCGCGGGGTCGGTGCATGGGGCTTTGACTACGGATCATTGCCAACTCCTATCAGTATCAATTTTGGGATCAGAGCTAGTTTCTAATTTTTAAATATTAAGGCATGAGAAATATAAAAAATATCGCACGGTGCTTACTCGCTCTTGGAATTATTTCTATCAGCTCCTGTGCAAAAAAAATTGATGAGGCTTTTATTAACCCTAATGCAGGTGTTAAGAAGCCAATTGAAACATTGCTACCAGGTATTATTGGGAACATGGTTGGTAGCTCAGCCGCTGCGGGCTCTGCATACGGTACTGCAAATGATGGGATCTATATTGGTCGTTATGTGCAGTTTTGGGCAACAAATGTTACCGGCAATCAATACGACCAGATGGGAGGAGCTACCGGAGCACTTGATATACTGGGATCAGTATGGGCAATGCATTATTTCGGCATGGGGCAAAATCTTAACCGCATTATTGAGTGGGGAACTGAAGAAAAGAAATGGGATTATGTAGGTGTTGCACATGCTATTAAAGCCTGGAGCTGGCTCACCCTCACCAATGTTTATGGAGAAGTCATATTAACTGAAGCTTTTAATACAAGCCAGTTAACTTTTAAGTACAATGATCAGGCGGATGTTTATGACACTGTGAGATCGGTTTGTCGAACTGCTTTAAGTTTTCTTAATCAAACCGGTGACGGAGTAGACGCTCAAAACCTCGCTAAAGGAGATGCATATTTTTATAACGGGGATGTAAACAAATGGAAGAAATTTGTTTACTCGGTGATGGCGCGTTCTTTCAACCAGCTATCAAATAAGACTACTTACAATGCCGATTCTGTACTGTTTTACTGTAACCTGGCGATCAATGTAAATTCAGATAATGCATATGCGAGATTCGCAAACACAGGCATCACAGGTACTTCTAACTATTTCGGCCCGTTTCGTGGCAACGTAGGTGCCTTGAGACAGGCTCAATACCCGGTAAATTTATTGACCGGGCTTAACTCAAGATTTCCCGGGGTAGTTGATCCAAGAGCGCCTTATCTTCTCCGTCAAAATACAAACGGCACTTACAGGGGTATTGTTCCTAACAAAGGGGCCAGTGGCCTGGTTGCGGCTGACAGACCTGAAAACTACTGGGGACAAGGTTTTGATACTGTAACCTCACCTACTTCTGATGCAAAAGCAAGATATATTTTCAGAAATGCTGCTTATTATCCAATCATCACAGCCGCAGAAATCCAGTTCATGAAGGCCGAAGCATATTATCGCAAAGGAGAGAAACCTCAGGCATTAACAGCTTATCAGGCTGGTATCGGCATCGCGTTCGACATGCTTACAGCAGATTTCAATGCAAATATACCCCCAGCGCAGGCAATTACACCAACTTCAAAAGCAGCCTACCTGGGTAACCCGGTAATAGTGCCTTCCGCTGCAAATCTGAAGCTATCACATATTATGCTGCAGAAATACCTCGCACTTTATGGTTATGGATCAATCGAAGTGTGGAACGATATGAGGAGATTTCATTATACCGACCAGGAAGGGGCTGAACAGGTATTTACAGATTTTACTCCACCTGCGGGCACTGATCTTTTCATTAATAATAATAATAAACTGGTATACCGGGCAAGACCGAGGTATAACTCCGAGTACCTGTATAACATCGCCGAACTTGACAGGCTTGGTGCCCTGGCACTTGACTATAACACCAAAGAACAATGGTTTACTCAAAAATAATGTTGTCATCAGTAAAACTAGTTTGAAATGAAATCATCAAAATCATTGTCCATAAGCTGCCTGCTACTGATAACTATCATGATAGCGGCTTCATGCGAAAAAGAATTCGACAAAATGGTAGTAGAAAACACTGCTATCCAGGACAAAGCATTGGTAAAGCTGTTTAACAGTACGGTGAGTTCGCAGCGCACTTACATGTATTTAGACAACGTACCTGTAACCGGATCCATACTCGCTTATGGAGGGATCTTCCCTTCTACCGGTTATGCCTCAGCGCTTACTCAGGGCAGTCACACAATTTTAATCAAAGACACCCTGGCGGCTTCAACCCAGCCCCAATTGAGTTTTCCTGCTACACTTGCGCCGGGTAAAAACTATTCAATTTTTACATACGATACGGTCAATTCAATAAAATATGTATTCACGGAAGATGAGATTGTAAAACCAGCTGATACAACTTCAAGGATCAGATTCACAAACCTGATTTTTTCCAAAACTCCATTGCCAAATGTTGATTTGTACTCTGTAGTAACAGGCAAAAATGTTTTTACAAATATTGCACTTGCGCAGGTGACAAACTTTGTTCCTTTTGCTTCGAAACGTTTAGATTCTTTGTATGTTCGGGAAACCGGAACAACAACAAACCTGACACCAGTATTCACTATCATTCCCACTATAAACCGGAGCTATACTGTTGTATACCGCGGCAGATATCAGACTACAACCGGAACGGTAATGCCAAGGAGTTTAACGGTGATAAGCAATTATTAATGTAAGCCTTCATATATAAAACATATGCGAAAAGCTGGCCCCTGGCCGGCTTTTTTTATTTGGCATGGTTTTCCTAATAATAACAAAAAATACATATGTTGAAAACACTGCTTACCTCTAAAACGATTCAAATCATTTTGATCGCCCTCACACTCACCTCCTGTGTCGCAAAACGAAAGCTTACAAGCGCTAACGCAACAATCCAGGGCCTCCAGGCAGACAGCACCAGAATGGCCGGTCAAATCTCATCGCTTCAAAAAGACATCACTCAACTCCAGTCAGAAGGCAAAACGCTTGAGCAACAACTTGCAGATACAAAGAAACAATTAGCCTCAACATCAAATCAACTACAATCCAGTTCAAAGGATGCTGCGGGAAGAATAGCAGATCAGCAAAAAAGACTTGAAACCCTGCAGGCGCTCATCGATCAGCAAAAGAAGACAACGGATGATCTTCGAAAGAAAATGTCCGATGCGCTGGTTAAATTCAATTCGAACGAATTATCAGTCTCTGTAAAAAACGGTAAGGTTTATGTCAGCCTCCAGGAAAACCTGCTGTTTCCCTCAGGTAGTGCAAACATCAACGTAAAAGGTAAAGAGGCACTTGGAAAACTGGCTGAAGTGTTGAGTCTTAATCCGGATATTAACGTGAATATCGAAGGCCATACCGATTCAATCCCCATTCGCGGTCGGTTTGAAGATAACTGGGCTTTGAGTGTAGCGAGGGCAACCAGCATAGTCAGGATACTGACTAAAGATTATAAAATTGAACCATTGCGTATTATAGCTTCCGGGCATAGTCAATATGATCCGGTTGAGAGTAACAGTACTGCTGAAGGCAGGGGTCGGAACAGGAGAACTGAAATCATCCTCACACCAAAACTTGACGAATTATACAAACTCATAGAAAGCGGTGGTAGTACAGGCGGGAACTAGATTAGACAAAGAGAAATAATTTTCCTTCACCCTTATATACATGATAAAAAATACCCTCTACCCGGGGGTATTTTTTTTATAGAGTTCACAAACTTCGCAGGATGTTTTAAGTGGTCACACTGAACTTCCGAAAAACAGGTAAGCCAGAAAGATTGCAGTAATAATACCGGCCAGGTCCGCCAGCAGCATCGCACCGATCGCATAGCGCGTATTTTTGACTGATACTGAGCCAAAATAAACAGCGATCACATAGAAGGTTGTATCAGAAGCTCCCTGGAATATGCCCGAAAGGCGACTTGCAAAAGAGTCGGCACCATAAGTAGTCATGGTACTCACCATCATACCCCGGGCTGCACCACCGCTTAATGGGCGGATAAGGGCAGTCGGCAAACCATCAACAAACCTGGTATCAGCTCCAAGCATATGAAAAAAGCTTTTCACTCCCCCTATAACCACATCAAATGTGCCGCTGGTTCTGAGCATACTAACGGCTACCATTATCCCAACCAGGTAAGGGATGATCCGGATACTTGTTTCAAAGCCGTTTTTCGCACCATCAATAAATGCGTCAAACACATCTATTTTTTTATATACAGCACCAAGTATAATCAGTAAAAACACCAGAAGGATCAATCCATTGCTAAGCATGCCCGAAAACAACTGCAGATCGGGTGCATTCAGCCTTACCACATAAACAACCAGCAGTCCAATCACGGCAGATATTCCCAGTATCCATAAAATGATCGCGGGCTGTAATACATTTATCTTCTGTTTGAATGAAACGATCAGCATTGCAGTGATAGTACCCACAAAAGTGACTATCATACATGGTATAAAAATATCAGTGGGATTGGAAGCATTGTTTGCGGCCCGCACTGCAATTACACTCACAGGGATCAGGTTCAATCCCGCAGCATGCAGACACAAGAACATGATTTGAGCATTTGTAGCTACTTCCGGCCTCGGATTTAATTCCTGCAGGCTTTGCATTGCTTTCAGTCCAAAGGGAGTGGCCGCATTATCCAGCCCGAGCAGGTTGGCGGAAAAATTCATGATCATATGCCCCATGGAAGGATGACCCTTGGGAATTTCCGGGAAGAGTTTTGAGAAGAAGGGAGCCACAATCCTCGAAAGCAGGCGCACCCCTCCTGCTCTTTCTGCTATACTCATAAAACCAATAAATAAGCTGAGAATTCCGATCAGTTTGAGGCAGATCTCGACCGCGATCCAGCATGTTTCGACGATTCCGTCAAGTTTGAGGGGATTGTTAGGGTCGGCCGACTTTCCGATTACCATCCAGCTGAAGATCTGGGAATCTCCAAGAAAAAAGCATTTGAAACCGGCGACTGAAATTGCGATAATAATAAAAGCCGACCAGATCCTGCTTAAAGCCATATAACTCGTTTAAATTCAGATTGAAGATAACAGATTCAATGCAAATACATTGCAAAGTACAACGCACGAACTGTTCATTTTATTGAAAGGTAACCGGAGCCGGATTGCTCTCAAATCACAACAGATCCCGCGATTTGCCTATGATGCCGCTGTATGCACTATATTTGCGGCTCAAATTTTTTGAAACATGGCTTTACAAGCAGGAATTGTCGGTCTACCGAACGTGGGAAAATCAACTTTATTTAATGCGGTCAGCAACAGTGCGAAGGCCCAGGCCAGTAATTACCGGTTTTGTACCATCGAACCAAACGTTGGGCTGGTAGATGTACCTGATTTCAGGCTGGATAAACTGGCGGAATTGGTTATACCTAACCGCATCGTTCCGACCCAGATTGAAATTGTTGATATAGCAGGCCTTGTAAGAGGAGCAAGCAAAGGTGAAGGACTGGGAAATAAATTCCTCGCGAATATCCGCGAAGTAGATGCCATTATCCATGTGATCCGTTGTTTTGAGGATGAAAACATATTGCGTGATGAGGGTCCGATCAACCCGGTTAGTGACAAGGATATCATAGATACTGAATTACAGCTGAAGGATCTTGACAGCGTTGATAAAAAAATTCAAAGGGTTGAAAAACAAGCGCGCACTGATCCAAAGATGAAAGCTGAGCTTGATATACTTATTCGTTGTAAAGCGCATCTGGAACAAGGAAAAAATATAAGAGAACTACAGCTTGATAAAAATGAAAAAGTAGCCATAGCCGATATATTCCTTTTGTCTGCCAAGCCGGTACTTTATGTTGCCAATGTTGACGAACCATCAATGCATACCGGGAATAAGTTTTCAAAAGCCTTACAGGAATCTGTAAAAAATGAAGATTCGCTGGTTATTATCATGAACAATTCAATTGAAGCACAGATTTCCGAGATGGAAGATCCGGCAGATAAGGAATTGTTTATGTCTGAATATAAAATGACTGAACCTGCACTAAACAGGTTGATACGTTCAACTTACCAGCTACTTAACCTGTTTACCTATTTCACCGCCGGTGTGCAGGAAGTGCGGGCATGGACCATACACGAAGGCTGGAAAGCGCCACAGGCAGCAAGTGTTATTCATACAGATTTTGAAAAAGGATTTATCAAAGCCGAAGTAATCGGTTACGATGATTTCATCCAATATGGTTCTGAAGCCGCTTGCCGGGAAAATGGACGTTTAAGGATTGAAGGAAAAGAATACATCGTTAAGGACGGTGATGTGATGCACTTCCGTTTCAACGTTTAACAGGATATTTTCTTAAGGAATATTAATTTAATGCAGGCTACTTCGGGTAGCCTGTTTTTTTTGATATTTTGCCTGCTTCTTAATAGTTTCCTTGCTTCCTAATGGTAGGCTTGTTTCATAATAGTTGGCTGGTTTATTAATAGTTGGCTTACTTATTATTGTTTGCCTGCATCTTATAGTGTGGCTATTTTTTATTTACATCTCCAAACTTCTTTATCAGAAAAGCAAGAATTGTATTGATATCTTCTTTTTCTGTTGATGTAAGTTCCTGGTTAAGATTCACCTTATTCAAATACTTAATAGCCGCCTTGTGTTGAGGAGCCATATCAAGTATCTGCTGAAGCTTTAGTTTTGATTCTGTATCTTCTGTATACATTGGAGTAACGGGAGGCAGTTTGGACCTGTATTTCACAGCTTTCTTCTTGATGATAGCTTCCAGTGTTGCGGGATTGAACGGAGGTTTGACCGGTATCTTTTCAATCTCATTCAGCAGCACCTGGATCTGTTTACCACTCAGGCCACCATTGTTTTGATAAAATTCATAGATATTCCTGATATAAGAATTGTCTTTCTCAATAGGCATGTTATAAAACACCCATTCAAATACTTCCTGTAAAAAATCGTATTCAGCACTACCTTTCATTTGATAAATTTTGAAACCTTTTATTGAACGAAGAGCTTTCATTGAACGAAGAGCCGTCAATGAACAAAGAAACCTTCATTGAATGAAATCCTGAAACATTATTTATCGCTCGTTTTATTTCTTTTGTTGAAATAAAAAAACCATGAAGCAGCATACCGCTTCATGGTTATTAATATTATCAGACAGTTTATTCTGAATCTTTTTTCTTCTTCTGCGACTTTGGTGCAAAGATCATCAACATCCTTTTACCTTCCATTTTCGGAAGTGCTTCAGGTTGGCCAAAGTCAGCGAGTCTTTCTGCAAACTTAAGCAGCAACAATTCTCCTCTTTCTTTAAACATAATTGCCCGACCCTTGAACTGCACATATGCCTTTACCTTATTTCCTTCCTTAAGAAAGTTCTCTGCATGTTTTGATTTGAAATCGAAATCATGATCATCGGTACCCGGTGTAAAACGGATTTCCTTGACCTCGGCCGATTTACTTTTGGCCTTCATTTCTTTTTCCTTCTTCTTCTTCTCGTAAAGGAATTTATTGTAATCGATTATTTTACAAACCGGGGGATCTGCCTGCGGAGAGATTTCAACCAGATCAAGTTGCTGTTCCTGCGCCATTCGCAATGCATCTTGTATCGCATATACACCCACCTCTATATTATCACCCACCAGCCTCACCTGAGGTACGCGGATCATTTGATTTGTGCGATGTTCCTGTTGTTGTTCTTTTCTGAATCGTGGATTAAAACTACCTCTTGGTTGTCTTGGTGGAAATGCCATAATTTTATTCGCTCCCATCCCTACCGGGAGCATTCTTATTTTTTTATTTTTAATATTCCTTCAGGGAAAGGAACTTTTCGCAAACACATTATTAATATCAGAATACGATTCGTTATTCCGAAACCCTATTCTTGATTTCAACACTCACATTATTAATAAACTCGTCAACATTCATTGCACCCGAATCACCCTTACCCTGCCGCCTTACTGCGACTTTTTTCTCATTCACCTCTTTTTCGCCGATCACCAGCATGTAAGGCACCTTCGCCAATTCTGTATCACGGATTTTCTTACCAATTTTTTCACTGCGGTCATCTACCTCTGCACGAATATCCGCATTTTTCAGCGATTCCAAAATAGTTTGTGCATAATCAAGGAACTTGTCACTAATGGGCAAAATCTTCACCTGGAGCGGTGCCAGCCAGAGCGGGAACTTGCCTGCATAGTGCTCCAGCAGGAATCCAATGAATCTTTCATGGGTACCCAGCGGCGCCCGGTGGATGATCAAAGGTGTTTCCGGCTGATTTTCCTTGTTTGTAAACTCAAGTTTGAATCTCCGGCCCTGTGCAAAATCCACCTGGTTTGTAGCCAGGGTGAACTCACGGCCAATAATGCTCCAGATCTGAACATCAATCTTTGGACCGTAGAAAGCGCCCTCGTCCTGCACTTCAATGAAAGGAATATTGGACTCTGTAAGTACCTTCCGGACCATTGCCTCGGTTTCAAGCCAGAGTTCCGGTTCATTGATGTATTTCTGACCCAGCTTAGCCGGATCATGTAATGACAGGCGCATCACATACTTATCTATCCCGAATATTTTGAAATACTTAAGGTACATGTCATTTACCGCACGAAACTCGGCGGCAAACTGCTCATTGGTGCAATAAACATGGGCATCGTTCATATGCAGGCAACGAACCCGCATCAATCCAATTAATTCCCCGCTCTGCTCATACCGGTAACAGGTGCCATATTCAGCGAGACGCAATGGAAGATCTTTATAGCTTTTTGGTTCAGCTGCAAAGATCTTGTGGTGATGTGGACAGTTCATCGCCTTCAGGTAATATTTCTGACCCTCCAGCTCCATTGGCGGATACATGCTATCCTGGTAATATGGAAGATGGCCGCTGGTAATGTATAAACTTTCCTTAGCGATATGTGGAGTAACTACTCTTTTATATCCTGCCCTTTGTTCAGTTTCTTTTGCCAGTTTTTCTAGTTCTTCAATGATAATTGTACCATTGGGCAGCCACAAAGGAAGACCCGGCCCGATATCGTCATCCATTGTAAAAATACCCAGTTCCTTACCAAGCTTACGGTGATCACGTTTTTTGGCTTCTTCAAGAAGTGCAAGGTATTCGTCAAGCTCTTTCTGAGATGGAAAGGTTACGCCGTACAAACGCGTAAGCATCTTGTTTTTTTCATCCCCTTTCCAGTATGCACCGGCAATGCTTGTTAGTTTGATGGCTTTGATAAAACCAGTATTCGGGATATGAGGTCCACGACACAGATCAGTAAAATTTCCCTGGCTATAAAAGGTAATGTTGCCATCGTTCAGATTGCCTAACAGGTCAAGTTTGTATTCATCCCCTTTCTCGTCAAAATATTTTATAGCATCTGCTTTCGAGATCTCCTTCCGGATATAAGGATTGGCCTGCTTTGCAAGTTCAGCCATCTTTGTTTCCAGTTTTCGCATATCCTCCTCCGTGATCTGCCTGCCACCAAGATCAATATCATAATAAAACCCTCTTTCAATTGCAGGTCCTACCCAGAATTTTGCGCCCGGAAACAAGGATTCAACGGCTTCAGCCATCAGGTGCGCAGATGAGTGCCAGAATGTGGATTTACCATCGTCATCTGTCCAGGTAAGCAATTTAAGGGTCGCGTCATTGTTGATCGGCCGGGTAGCATCCCAGACCTCCCCATTAACATTCGCAGCTATTACTTTCCGCGCTAACCCTTCACTTATCGATTTTGCAATATCCAGGGCTGAACTTCCTTCATTATACTCCCGGACAGCGCCATCAGGAAAACTTATTTTTATCATTATTACTTAAACTTTTAAAACCATCGATATCTGGTGAAACATATCTTCCTTCGAAGCTGCATTGCATCTTAAAATCATCGACTGCTGCGCGGCCTCGCCTCCGAAACCGCATCGCAACTAACAATCATTGACTGCTGTGCGGCCCCGCCCTCCGAAGCCGCATCGCAACTAACAATCATTGACTGCTACGCGGCGAAGGCGGGCAAAGGAGGGCGAAGGGGGACAAAATTAACGAAGAATTTGCAGACAACCACTTACGATATTTCGATCTGAAAGGTAAGTTTTTACTAATTTGCCCGGTGAGGAATTAATCATGAAGCATTTATTACTTTTTCTGTTTTTTTCTGCAGGATTATTTGTTTCAGCCCAGGATGTAACCGGGATCTGGCGTGGCAGTTTTTATGGTGAGCAAAACAGGTACATGAAACTCAGGGGCGAAGAAGACCGCTACAAATTTGAAGTGCAGATTAATCAAAATGCCAAAGCTTTTGAAGGGGTTACCTATTCCTACAAAACAACGATATTTTATGGTAAGGCAACCTGTCGCGGCACAGTAAATCCTGTAAATAAAAAGGTATTGCTCGAAGAACTAAAACTGGTTGAATTAAAGATGCTCCAGGGAAACAGTGCTTGTGTGATGACCTGCTATCTTCAATACTCGCGTAACGAAAATGAAGAGTTTCTTGAAGGAACCTATACCAGTTATAACAATGTTGATTCCAGCAACTGTGGCGGTGGAACAGTTTTTCTGCGCAAAGTAATTACTTCTGATTTTTACAAGGAACCCTTCCTGGTAGAAAAAGAAAAGAAAGCTAAAGAGGTGGAACCAAAAAACAATACTGCCAATGCAAAGCCTGCTGTTAAACCAACTCTGAAAAATCCGGCTACAACTCCTGCAAAAAAACCAGCTACCAATCCGACGGCCGGCACTAAGCCACCAGTAAAAAAGACAGTGACACCTCCGGCGAAAAAACCTGTTACTGCGGGTACTAAAAAGCCAGCCATTGCTGCATCTAAAACACCGGCAACAAATAAAAAGCCGGACAGTACAATTGCCAAAGCCCCTGCCAATAAGTTGGATGATAAGATAACGGAGTTTAAAAAACCAATGCCGAAACCGGTTGAAGCCATAGTGGAAGGTCCGGAAGACGAAAAAAAGACGAAAAAAATTCCAAAGGTGCTTTCAACCAGGGAGAATGAACTCGTGAAAACAATAATGGCTTATGCAGGTGATATTTCTGTTAACATTTATGATAATGGGTCAGTAGATAACGATACCATATCGGTTTATCTTGATAAAAAACTCGTATTATCGAAAAAGAGGCTGACTGAAAAAGCCATCAAGCTAAATTTCACCCTTGACGAATTGAATGCAGAACACGAACTCGTAATGGTAGCTGAGAATCTTGGTGAAATCCCACCAAATACTTCTCTTATGGTTGTAACTGCAGGTGACAAAAAATACGAGGTTCGCATTACATCAACGGAACAAAAAAACGCGGTGATCGTATTTAAACTGCAGAAAAATTAGCATATGCAGGTTTCCCGTGGAAAACTGTGGTTAGTTATGATACCATTCACATAAACTGGAGAACTATGGTTAGTTATGATACCATTCACATAAATTTGAACATGATGATCCCTAAACTTATTAATTTCCGATAAATTATATTGATGCGGTTTTTCCTGGTGTTCTTATTAATGGCATTTTCCGGCGCTACTATGGCACAAAACCTTGCCGGAATATGGCGGGGAAAACGGACACAGGTGTCAGGCGGATGTTTTCCTGAATATTTTATTGAACTACATGTAACCTACGCAGGCAGCAATATAATGATCCTTGGCAATGCTTATAACTACTATGACAAGGACCGCTATACGAAGATCAATTTTACCGGCCGATACAATCCAGCCACAAAAAGAATGGTGATCATCGAGAATCTCGTTCTACAGTTTAATGTTCCCTCTCATTGTATTCCTTGTATAAAAACCTATGACCTGAACTATACAAAAAATGATTCTGTCGAGGCTTTTGTCGGCGAATGGAAGGGACATGAAATGGGGAATAATAATATTTGTCCTCCGGGCAGAATTCAATTAAACCGCGAAACAACATCTATTTTTCCGGTTGACGTTTTCCAAAACGATACACTAAACAAAATTCAAAAATCCCTTAACCTGGCTGATCGCGAGAAAGAGGTTATAAAAGAACTGGTTTTCGACACTTCGCAGATCAGGATCGATATTTATGATAATGCGGAGATTGATGATGATACTGTAAGCGTGTTCCTGAATAACACTTTGTTGCTCCATAAAAAAAGACTTACGGCTACTGCCCTTTCCCTGCAGGTGACTGCTTATCCGAATACGGATTATGAACTGATGATGTATGCGGATAACCTGGGTAAGATCCCGCCAAATACGTCTTTGATGATTATTACGGCGGGGACGAAACGTTATGAGCTGCGAATTTCTTCGTCGGAGAAAAAATCTGCGGTTGTGCGTTTCCGGTATTTGCCTACTAAGAAGCTTTGATCTCACATTTTCAGTGCAATTGAGTTATCTCCAGGCAATAAATGCATTATTATGCAACAGTTTTTGGTCGCTTCTTCGCTCCGTTTGGCACAGGAGGATCCCTTTTTTTGGTCTGTATTCCCTGTCTTAACAAAGTCGTTTATGCCGGGGCCCTCAATTAGCCCTGATCGTCTTTTGGGCTCTTTGTTAACTATACTTCCAGCGATGGTGGCTGTCTTCCCCTGATCGGCTTCAGTAACTCCGAGCAGGGAACGAAGGCCCAAAAAAAGGTACCCTCCTGTGCCAAACTCACTCATCCACTTTTGGGGGATATGCAACCAG